>JASHSA010000148.1 GCA_030037035.1 Thermoplasmata archaeon | reverse complement strand
GGAACCGGAGCGGACGAGCAGTGGACGCTCTCCGTGCAGCACTCCGAGAAGGACGTCGACGAGCACCTCCGCACGCTCTCCGAGATCGCTTCGAGCCTGAAGGGAGCCCCGGTCGCCGGCGAGATCGAGGAGTCGGTGTAGACCCCAGCAGGCGGGTCGATCGATCTCAAGGCGCGGCCGGCGCAGGGCCGGCCGTTTACCCTCCCTTACGGAGGGCCGGTTCGCGAGGCCGCTCGAGACCGGCGAGGCTGCGTCCCGTGGGTCGCCCGGAGCCCGGTCAAGGTATATCGAAACGCCGACCGTGCGCGACAAGGAGGGGGCCGTGGTCGACCTCACGGTGCTGGGAAGCAGCGGGGCGTGGCCCTCCAAGGGCCGGGCCTGCAGCGGCTACCTCCTCGAGTCGAAGGCGACGCGCATCGTCCTCGACCTCGGCTTCGGCACGCTTCCCCGTCTCCTCGAGTACTGCTCGCCGGGAGCGGTGGATGCGGTGTTCGTCACCCACGCCCACGCCGACCACTGCGTCGACCTCTTCGGTCTGTATCGGGCGCGCTCGCTCCCGAAGCCGTCGCTTCCCCCGCTGCCGGTCTACGCGCTGCCGGAGGTCATGTCCAGGCTCGGGAGCCTCGACGGCCCGGAGGGACCGGCGCGACTGACGCAAGGGTGCGACTTCCATCCCCTCGGCCCCGACTCCACGGCCGAGGTCGGACCGTTCCAGGTCCGAGCGGTCGGGCTGCCGCACTTCGTTCCGAACCTCGGGTTCCGTGTCGAGGTGGAGGGTTTCGTGATCGCCTACACCGGGGACACCGGCCCGACCCCGCTCGTCGCCGAGCTCGCGCGCGACGCGGACCTGTTCGTCTGCGAGGCGACCCACCAGGGGCCTCCTCCCGAGGACCCCGAACGGTTCCTCCTTACCGCGACCGAGGCGGGACGCTACGCCCGCGAGGCCGGCGTCTCCCGCCTGATGCTGACCCACTTCTGGCCGGACGACGATCGCACCGTTTCCTACGGCGAGGCCGCTCGCGAGTTCAAGGGGAAGATCCTCGACGCCAACGAAGGCCTGGGAGTTACCCTCGCTTAGGACACTGCCGCCAGAGCCCTCGCGGAAGGACGCGGGTGCTTCCGCGGGAGGACGGGAGTCCGCGGCCCGAGTCACGCGGCAGGCACGCGCAGGCGGGCTCTCAGACCGCGTAGATGCTCGTCGTGCCCGTGACCGTCGCGAGGTCGACGTTGTTGGCGGGGTCGAGGACGAACGTGAAGAACTCCAGGGCCGCCCCCGTAGGAGGAGCCAGGGTCACGAACTCGTAGGAGGTCCCGCCGACGTACTGGGGGCCGGTCGTTTCGTTCAGCACCCCGGCCGCGATCGTCCCCGTCCCTCCCAGGGTCGGCAGCACGCCGCCGGCGACCCAATCCGGGTCGGTGCTCGCCCCCTGCGTCTGACCGAAGGTGACGAACGGGACGATCATGACGTTCCCGTAGGAGACGGTACGGGCAGCCGTATCGGACGCGAAGCCGATCGCGTCCTCCGAGTCCGAGACCCCTTGCACCATCCCCAGGTCCCCGCTCGCTTCTTCCGGAGTGGTGAGGCCGCAGCCGTCGAGCTGGCCGTCGTTCGCGCAGCCCGTGAAGCCGAGGGCGGAAGGACCGTACCCCGTGCTCCCGATGCCCATGAGCCGGGCGGTGAACAGTTGCTCGGTCCCGCTCATCTCCTCGTTGGACCAGGTCTGGATCGTGGCGCCGTCATCGCCCGCAGCTGTGCCGTTCGCGACGCCTCCCGCACAGACGGTGAACCCGCACGGTGTGGCACTCGAGCCGCTCGTCGCGCAGAGGTCCGAGGCGTAGCCGGCGGCCGTGCAGAACGCGTACGTCGTCCCGAACGTCCCCCCGACCTCCCCCGTCGGTGCCTCCGTCGTGCCTGCGAGGCTCGCGCCGAGAACCGCCGCCGGGATCTGATCCCAGGCGATCGAGTCGGTGACCTGCGGCACGTCGGTCGTCTCGTTGTCGAACTGGGGGAAGGAGTACTCTTTGGGCTGGAGCGCCCCGGTCGCTGACGCAAAGGCGGAGAGCCCCCCACCTTCGGCGATGTAGATCGTGTCCAAGGTGTCGGCGCCGAGGCTCCAGAGCCCGTGGACGTTCGACTCGGGAACGATCACGTCGACCACGTCGTACGCGAACGTTGTGATCGTGATGGTCGACGACTCGGCGCAGCCGCTGTGCGCCTCCAGCTCCGCCGCCGTCTCTGGGACCGACGTCACGCCGATATCGACCGCGCCCGCGCAGACGGCGAGCATACCGGCAGCGTTGCCCCCCTGATTGTCGCTGACAGCGACATTCGTCCAGTTCTGCTCGAACCAGGTGACCCCCACTGCGGTGAACGGGTAGGCGGCGAAGCTCCCGCCGAGCGTGAGGGTCTGCTCCGGCGTCACGTTCTGCGTGAACACGAGAGCTACGGAAACGTTCGAGTCGATCACCACCACGCTACCGGAAACCGTCGAGGCCGAGTAGCCCGAGGGGGTGTTCACCTGGTACGCGTAGAGCCCGTT
>JASHSA010000024.1 GCA_030037035.1 Thermoplasmata archaeon | reverse complement strand
CGGTGCTCGCAGAGCTCCTTCGGGTCGCGCGAGAGCGCCCGTCGCCCCCCCCGCGGACCTCGGGGGATCGTGCCGGCGATCGGGTCGACGTACGCCGTTCGGCCGTCGGTCTCCGCGACCGACTCCGGGCTCGCCCCCAGGACCTCCCGGTCCCCGAACCTCAGGTAGTAGAAGCTCGAGAACCGCTCGGCGGCGCGGAGCCGCCCCGCCCGGTCGAGGAGGTCGTCCGGCCGCTTCCAGCTCCTTCGGTGCGCGAGCACGACCTGGAACGCCTCCCCCGCCCGGATCGCCTCAACGAGGCGACGCACGCTCGCCTCGAAGCGCGGCCGCGGCAGCGAGTCGGAGATCGGTCGGCCGAGCCGGCTCGCCGGCAGGGGCCGCCGGGCGCTCGCTCGGGCCGGCGCCTCCGTGACCTCAGGAACGAACGCGAGCTCGCCGAGCGGGAACGGCGCCCCCGGCGGGAACGAACGCAGCGCCGGCTCGAAGAGGCCGACCGCGTCGAACCCGAGGTAGCCGAGGACCGCCCCGCGCCGGTGGCGTCCGAGGAAGCGCGAGACCGTCGCCCGGAGCTCCGGCGTCCGGTCGGCGGGACCGATCGTGCGCACCTCCTCGGCGGAGGCGAACCAGGTCGCCGTCGCGCTACCGCCCTCGACGCGCGGCCGCTCGAAGTAGCCGGCGTTCGACGACGCCGCGCTCTCCCGGAGGAAACGCTCCCACGGACCCCCGGTCATCGGCCGGCCTCCACCAGCGCGGCGTGCAGCGCGCGGACGACCGCACCGCACCGGGCGACCGGGACGGCGAGGGAGAGCGCGCGGGGCGTGGCGCTGAACCCCTCCGCGCCGCGGACCGCCTCGGAGGGCAGGCGGTCGAGGTCGCTCAGGACGCCGTCCCCGATCACCGTCACGAGGCCGACCGGGATCGGCCCGTCGAGGGCCGCGGCGTCGTCGGCGGTGATCGGCCGCAGCGCGCGCGCGGCCCGGGCGGCGCCGTCCGGCTCGAGGAGCAGGCAGAGCAGGGCGGAGGACGTGAACAGCTGGACGACGTTCACCCCGGCGCGTCGAAGCCGGTCGGAGACCTCGGCGACGATCCCGGGCCGCTGGCGGCCCCCCGGCACCCTCAGGCGGAACAGCCGAAGCGGGCGCAGGACCGTGATGGCCCGGTTGCGCCGCCCCTGCTTCGCCGGGCCGATCGTCGTCGCGACGCGCGGGCTCTCCATCGCGCGGACGGTGATGCGGACGCCGTGCGCGCGCGCCGGCTCGATCGTCAGCGGATGGAGGACCCGCGCGCCGAACTGCGCGAGCTCCTCGGCCTCCTCGTACGACAGTTCCGACAGCGGGCGAGCGTCCGGGACCTCGGCCGGGTCCGCGCTCAGGACCGCGACGTGGCGCTTGACCAATTCGACGCGCTCCGACCCCAGCAACGCCGCGATCGCCGAGGCGGCGTAGTCGGAGCCTCCGCGGCCGAGCGTCGCGACGCGGCCCTCGAGGCTCCGGCCGAAGAAGCCGGTGACGACCGGCAGCTGCCCGCGAGCGAGGAGACGACCGATGCCCCGGCGGACCGGGGCGCGGGAGCGCTCGAGAACGATGCACGACGCTCCGTAGGCGTTGTCGGTCGTCAACCCGAGATGGTCGGCCTCGACCGCGACGGCCGGCACGCCGGCGTCGTGCAGCCGCGCCGCGACCCAGTGCGCCGCCAGGCGCTCCCCGAGGCTCAGCAGTCGGTCGACCCTGGGGGGGTCGGGAGGAGCGTGCCGCTCGAGCTCGCCGAGCAGTCGCCCGAGGCGGGCGAGCTGGCGACGACCGGCCTCCGGAAGCCCCGGATGGGCCCGTCCGATGCTGGCGAGGATCCTCTCGTGGCGGCGCCGGTCTCTCGGGTGCTCGACCGCCTCGACGAGAAGGTCGGTCACCCGGGAGCGGGCCGAGACGACCAGGACGAGCGACGGCGCCGAGGAGCGGGCGGTGCGGACGTCGCGCACGAGCGCGGCCGGGTCGTCGAGCGACGCTCCGCCGAACTTGAGGACCCGTGGCGCCGTGCGGTTGCGGCTCATCCGCGATCTCGCTCCAGGAGCCGCTCGGCGCAGGCGAGCTCCGCGTTCAGCACCGAGCCGCCGGCACCGCCCCGCACCGCGTTGTGCGCGAGGAGGAAGAAGCGCAGGTACGGCGGCTCCCATCGGAGGCGACCGACCGAGACCGCCATGCCCCGGGCCCGGGCGGGGCTGCCGGCCCAGCGGTCGCGCAGCGGTTGGGGCCGGTCCTCCTGCTCGTGAACCAGGACCGGCGGCGACGGGGCGGTCGGGAGGCCCCGGCCGGCAAGGGGGTCGAAGCTTCGCCAGGCGTCCTCGATGGCGGCCCGGTTCGGCGTGCGGTCGGTCACGACGGTGACCGCCTCCAGGTGGCCGTCCCGGGTCGCGACCCGAGCGCACTGGGCGACGACCGGCATGGGGAGCGGCCGCACCCGGGTCCCGACGTTCCGGCCGAGAAGGAGCGACGTCTCGCGCGCGAGCTTCTCCTCCTCGTGCCGGATGAACGGGACGACGTTGTCGGCGATCGCGAGCGACGGTACACCGGGATAGCCCGCGCCGCTCAGGGCCTGGTAGGTGCTGACGTGGACCGCCGTCGGGCGCAGCAACGGCAGCAGCGGCGCGAGGGCTACGACCAGCCCCGCCGCCGAACAGTTCGGGTTCGTCACGAGCAGGCCCTGGCCGCGCGACGGCCGGCGCGCGAGGCGGAGTCGTGGAGCGTTGACCTCCGGCACGAGCAGCGGGAACCGCGGGTCGTCCCGGTGGTCCGCCGCGTTCGAGAAGACGGCGACGCCGCGCCGGCGGAGCTCCAGCTCGGTCGGCCCGGCGAGGCCGCTCGGGAGCGCGGAGAAGACGACCCTCACGCCCTGGCGGGCGATCCGGGCCGGCGAGCAGGCGCGGAGGCGTTCCTGGGCGAGGCCCGCCGGGGGCGCCTCCGCGAGCTGCCAGACGTCCGCCAGCGATCGTCCCTCGGAGCGCTCGCTCGACACGAGCAGCGGCGGAGCGAACCACGGATGCTCGTCCAGCAGGCGCGCAAAATGCTGCCCGACGTAGCCGCTCGCACCGAGGATCGCGGTCGCCGGCCGCTCGGAGGTCATGGCAGGAAGCCTCCGGCGAGGGCGAGGTCCGCGAGCACGAACGCGGTGACCGCCTCGAGGACGACCATCGCTCGGGGGACGATGCACGGGTCGTGGCGGCCGGTGACGACCAGCTCGGTCGGCTCGCCGGTCGCGACGTTCAGCGTCGTCTGGGGGCGCGCGATCGACGACGTCGGCTTCACGGCGATGCGCGCGACGACCGGCATGCCGGTCGCGAGCCCGCCGAGGACCCCGCCGGCATGGTTCGTGCGGGTCCGGACCTCTCCGTCGACGAGAACGAACGGGTCGTTGTGCTCGCTCCCGCGCATCCGGCTCGCGGCGAAGCCGCTCCCGAACTCGACGCCCTTGACGGCCGGGACGCTGAAGTACGCGTGGGCGAGGAGGCTCTCGATCGAGTCGAAGAACGGCTCTCCGAGCCCGACGGGGAGCCCGACGGCGCGGACCTCGACGACCCCTCCGAGACTGTCGCCGTCGCGGCGCGCGGCGGCGATCGCCGCCGCCATCGCCTCCGCGGCCCCGGCCGTGGCGGCGCCGACCTCGTTCGAGCGCGCGCGGGCCGCGAGCTCGTCGAGCTCGAGCTCCTCCGGCGCCACCGCGTCGACCTCCCCGATCGACCGCGTGTAGCCGACCGTACGGACCCCCTTCGGGGCGAGGAGCCCCTTCGCGATCGCTCCGGCGACAACGAGCCCGACCGTCATCCGGCCCGAGAAGATCCCCCCGCCCGAGAGGTCGGCGTCGGGGCCGTACCGACGACGTGCCGGGTAGTCGGCGTGGCCGGGCCTCGGGATGTCCCGAAGTCGGTCGTACGGCTCGCGGCGGACGTCGGTGTTGGCGACGTGCGCGCGGAACTCCCCACCGTCCGTGCGGCCGTCGACCACGCCCCGGTCGACGATCAGGGCATCCTCCTCGTGGCGACGACTTGCGAGGGACCGGCCGACCGGTCGCCGACGGTCGAGCTCACGCTGGATCGCGGCGACGTCGATCGCGGTCCCCGGCGGCAGGCCCTGGAGCGTCAGCCCCACCTCGGGACCGTGGCTCGTGCCGAAGAGCGCGAGCCGCAGGCGGCGGCCGAACTCCATCGTCATGCGCGTCGGACCTCCACGCCGAGCTCCCCGAGCGCGTCGAAGAACCCGGGGTACGACTTGGCGACGGCACGCGCCTCGCCGATCTCGCTCGGGGCATCGGCGGAGAGTGCTCCCACCGCCGCGCTCATCACCAGACGGTGGTCGGTGAGCTGGAGAAGACGGATTGCCCGAGGCCGCGCCGTTCCCTCGATCGCGAGGCCGTCCCGGGATACCTCCACCCGGGCTCCCATCGCCCGCGCGAGGCGCGCGGTCTCCAGCTTTCGGTTCGACTCCTTGAGCTGGACGTGCGGGGCTCCGCGCAGCGTGCTGCGCCCGGGGGCGGTCGCGGCGAGGACCCCCGCGAGCGGATAGAGGTCCGGCGCGTCGGTGAGCTCGCATCGGAAGCCGCGTCGTCGGCCTCCCTGCACCCTCACCGACGCGCCGCGGCGAACGACCTCCGCGCCGTAGCGCCGGAGCAGCTCGAGGACCGCGAGGTCGGCCTGGGGCCAGTCGGCGGGCACGCCGTCGACCGTGACCGAGCCGCCCGTGACAGCGGCGGCCGCCCAGAGGTAGGCGGCGGAGGAGGCGTCGCCGGGGACCGGCTCGCGGGACGTGGAGAACCGCTGACCCCCCGGGACCCGGTACCCTCCCGGGACCGGCTCGACCGTCACCGACCTGCGCCGCAGCACCTCGAGGCTCGCGAGCACGTACGGTGCCGAGACGGCCTCTCCTTGGGTCCGGATCCTGGAGTCGGGAACGACCGTCGGGAGGGCGAACAGGAGCGCCGACGTGAACTGAGAGCTCTGCCCGACGTCGAGGTCAAGCGTGCCACCGTGGATCGGGCCGTGCAGGCGGAA
>JASHSA010000147.1 GCA_030037035.1 Thermoplasmata archaeon | reverse complement strand
GACGACGATCCCCTTTCGATGCGCTTCCGCGATCCAGCCGAGGTGCGGGCGGGCGACGTGGCCGAGACCGGTCCCGGCGAGCACGATCCCCCGAAGCCCCTCGGAGAACGCCGCGGCGCGCTCCGGGGAGAGCCCGGGATAGAACGCGAGGAGCCCGGCCCGAGGGTCGAGCGGCCCGTCGAGCCGGGCCGGACCGGCCGACGGGCCTCGCACGTCGGCCGCGAGCTCGACCGTGCGGCCGTCGAACGAGCCCAACGGCTCGCCGTTGCGGGTCCGAAACGCGTCGCGGCGGCTCGAGTGCATCTTGCGCACCCGCGTCCCGCGGTGGATCGCGTACCGTCCGTCCGACAGGCCGGCGTGCATGACGACGACGACCTCGCCGATCCTCCGGTCGCGTGCGACCTCGACGGCGGCGTGGAGGTTGGACGGCCCGTCCGACGACGGTCGGTCCGGCGAGCGCTGGGCGCCGACGAGCACGACCGGCCCGGGAAGGTCGGCGAGCAGGAAGCTCAGCCCGGCGGCCGTGAAGCCGAGGGTGTCGGTGCCGTGGGCGATCACGACCCCTCGCGCTCCTCCGCCGAACGCCTCGACCGTCCTCTCGGCGAGGGTCTCCCAGTGGCCCGGGGTCAGGTCCTCGCTCAGCACGTCGAAGACGCCGACCACGCGCACGGCCCCGGACCCTTTCAGCTCCGGGTAGAGCGCGAGGATCTCCGACTCGGTCTGCACGGGCTTCACCGCGCCGGTCTCGTAGTCGACCCTGGACGCGATCGTCCCGCCGGTCGTCAGGACCACGACCCCGTCGCGGGCGGCGCCGGCCGGGGGAGCGGCCGACGCCACCGGCGAGGCGCGGAGCGGCCCCTCCAGCAGGTGAAACTGGCTCCGGGGGCCGACCCGTACTCCGACGTTGTAGCCGGAGCCGAGCTTGAGCGTGAGCACCCTCGGGGAGGAGAACTCGTGCGGGGGGATCACCGTCCCGCTCCAGCGGACCCCGTCGTCGTCGGTCAGCTCGACCCGTTGGCCGAGCGGAAGCGCCCGCAGCGTCTCCCACGGATCCGACGACGACGCGCTCACGGCGGGCTCCGATCGGGTCGACACCGGTGCCGGAATAAAGACTGCCCTCTCGTCCGGCTTCATCTTTAATACCGGACGCCACTCGCGCGGCCCGTGCGCCGTGCGCACGCCGGTGCCCGTGTGGGGTAGCTACGAGGTCGGGGGCGGTGCCCCCTCTCGCTAAAGTGGATTATCCTAGAGGCCTGCGGAGCCTCAGACCTGGGTTCGAATCCCAGCACGGGCGTCTTCCCCGACCGGCGGTCGCCGTCGCCGCGACCGCACGAGAAGCACGCGCGATCCGGTCCCCGACCAGCGTGGAGGCCCAAGTCCGAGGCTCAACGTCCCTGAGGGGTCCCTGGGGGCTCCTCCTCATGTCCCGCTCGACGCCGGGAGGCACGGTCCTCGAGGAACCTTCCGGCGCGGACGACCGGACTCCCGTCGGGTACGACCTTGGAGCCGGCGAGCGACACCCGGCTCCCGGGGCTCACCCGATCGGTCGCTTGGAATCGCTGCTCCTCTCGATCGCGAGGGGGGCGTTCCCGCCTTCGACGTTTTCCAAGTTGGCGGCCCCACGGTCCCCGCCTTCACCCCAAACGCCCTCGTGCGCTGCCGACGGGCTCCGCCGGCGCGCGAGGCACGACGGAGGGCAGGAACGTGCGCCCCTTGCCACGCTGCCGCGCGCTGCCGCGGCCCCGACGTCGTTCCACCCCGTACGCGCCCCGCGGCGAGGCGCGGTGGAGGGGAACGGCACGAGTCGACGTACATTATCGCCACGCGGTCGCTGACCCCGCTCACGTCCGACACGCCGCACCCGGTCGATGAGCCGCGAGCCCGGTGACCCCGCCCCGGGGGCTGACGGCCGCGAGGGCGTCGGCGCGACCGCCCGGCTCGCACCGGCGGGGGGGCCCGAAGACCCTCCCGCGCATTCCAAGGGAGGCGGGGCCCCGGCGGCGGATCGAGGGCCCCGGGGTTGGAGCCGTCCTTCGCTCCCCTGCCTGATCCTGGTCGTCGCGGTCCTCGCCTTCACGGTAGGATGGACCTGGATCGACTGGCTCCGTTACGCCTCCTTCAACATGACGATCTACGACATCGGCGTGAACTACCATCTGATCTGGAGCCTCGCGCACGGCGCGGGGATCCTCTCGCGGGGGACCGGGGGGATCCATCCGTCGATGACCTACCCGATCGACCTCCTCTTCGCGCCGGTCCTCCCGCTGTTCCCTTCCGAGGGGTCGTTCCTCTTCGCGCTGATCCTGTTCCAGGCGGGGTTCCTCGCGCTCGGGGCGCTGGCGATCTACGGCGCGGTCGTGGACCGATGGGGCGACCGATGGGCCGGCCTCGGCCTGGGTCTCGCCTACCTCGCGGTCCCCGCGGTCTGCGGGCCGGTCTGGTTCCCTTTCCATTTCGAGGCGATGCTGCCGACCCTCTTCCTGCTCGCCTACTGGCAGCACGGTCGGGGCCACTACGGGCGGGCCCTCGGGCTGTGGACCCTCGCCCTCACGACCAACATCGGGGCGCCGCTCGTCGTCGGGGCGTACGCGGTGGGCCTCTTGGTCGAGCCCTGGCTCGCGAGACGCGGCTGGTGGGAGAGGATCCGCCACCGACCTCGACCGGCGCCTTCGGTGCGCTCTTCGGCCGCCGTGTGGCGGGCCGTCTACCTCCTTTCCGCCTCGGTGACCGTCTTCGTCCTCATCTGTCTCGCCTTGCTTCCCGGCGAGGGCCTCGCGGCGCTCGAGGCGGTCTTCACGCAGAGCTCCGGGCCGACGCTCGCCTCGCTCTCGGCCGGCGCACAGGTCTCGCCGTGGGTCACCGCCGGGGACCAGGCGATCACGGTCCTCCTGCTCCTCGCGCCGTTGCTGTTCCTGCCGTTCTGGGGTCGGGCGGAGCGGTGGGCGACCTTGCCGTTCTTCGCGCATCTCCTGGTGCTCGGAAACCCGGGAGCGTTCCTGTGGCCGTTCTCGGACCAGTACGTCTCGTTCGTCCTTCCCGGGATCTTCGCGGCCGCCATTCGCAGCCTGGAGCGCCCGTGGGGACGGACGCGGCCGTCCCTGGGTCCTCCGCTCTCGGCCGCGGCGGCCCCGACGGTCCCCCTGAGGAGGGGGCGACGCTTCGCCTTCCGACGGCCGACCAGCGCCGTGCTCGCCGCCGCCATCCTCGTCGGAGCGGTCTTCTCGGCCTGGGGCCCCGTGAACCTCCTCGCGCCGTGGATCCCCGGGCTCAGTCCGGGGTACTATCCGTTCGGCACCCAGATCGCCTCGGACCCGGTGGAGGACTCCGAGCTTCACGCGTTGATCGAGAGCATCCCGGCGGAGGGGACCCTGCTGGTCCAGAACAACCTCGTCCAGGCGATGGACCGCTGGAACTACGTCGTACCCGGTTTCTACACTCCGAACGCCTCGGTCGCCTACGTGCTCACCGACCCGTACAACCTCTGGTTCTCGACCGAGAACACCTGGGGGCCCTCCCCGACGCCGATGATCGTCTGGGCGAACGACTTCCTGGAGGCCGGCTGGACCGCTCGGGGCGAGGCGTCCGGGGCGATGCTGCTGGCGCCGACCTGGTCCGGCCCTCCCGAGCCGTACTACCCCGTGAACGAGGCGTTCCCCTCCGCGGTGTTCACGACGGTCGCCGCTCCGGCCTCCGAGGGGGCGTGGAGCGGCGGCGTTACGGCGCAGGGCCCCGTCGACCCCGGCGCCAACGACCTGACGACCCTGACGCCCGGGACGTTCGCGCTGACCGTGCACGTCGGCATCGTGAAGGCGACGCCGTGGGTGAACGTCGAGGTGACCGTGGGGAGCGCGGGCGGGGCGGTGACCCTCTCCACGTTCGTCGCGAACGTCTCGACCTCGCCGTCGCACGCGCAGCTGAACGTGACGTTCTCCCCGACGGTCGCGCAGTACTACCTGGGGATGAACTTCGACATTCGCCTCGTGGGGGCGGCGGCCGGCGCGGTGGCGTTCGACGGGCTCAGCTGGGTGCAGACCGCGGCGTGATCTGCCCGACCCGGTCCCACGGTGCGGCCGCGCCGGGGAGAAGGTGCACGACGACGGCAGGTCTGCCGACGAGCCAAAGTACGGGCCGGGCGTGACCGGGGTGGATGGCGTCCGACCCTGCCGTCGCGGC
>JASHSA010000146.1 GCA_030037035.1 Thermoplasmata archaeon | reverse complement strand
ACCCTGGCATGCGTTGCCCGAGACTAGAGCGCGCCAAGAGAAACTTGACTCGTCCCTGCCGCCCGCCCCGACGCAGGGCCGCCCGTGGAGGGCGGGACGCACAACCGTAGCGTGCGCCCGACGCGCCGCCCCGAGGTACGGTTCCCGAACCCCGAACTCGGCCGGACCCGCCTCGCGGAGCGAAGGCCGAGAGGGGACCGCGGTGGAGCAGGCACCTCCCTAAGGCTAGCCGGCGATGCCGGGAACGATCGGGTCCCCCTCGGGCGTCAGGCGCTTGGCGACCCGATAGTGCGCGTCGACGAACGCCAGGAAGAACGCGACATAGCTGAAGGCGAGCAGCGCGTCCAGGTGCGTGATCGGGTCCGTCACCGACCCGACCGCGGCCGAGCGCGCCGCGATCGCCTTGGCAAGGGGGCTGAGCTGGGGGGAGAGGACGACGCCGATCAGCGTCGAGATCAACGCCGCCCAGGCCAGGCCGGCGGCCATCGCCACCTCCCCCCAACGCCCGACGAGGTGCGCGGCGATCAGCGCATACGTCACGAACGTCACCCCGAAGACGAGGGCGACCGAAGCTCCGAACTCGATCCTCAACCATCCGGTCGGGCCCGACGCCCCCGTGACCGTCAGGTACGCGAGCGGCGCCGCCGCGAGGGCGATCGCGATCAGGCTCAGCGAGAAGGCGAGATTGGCATGGCCGATCCGAGCGCGGTGGGTCGCGGTCCATTCGCGACGCCCGAGCCACAGGAACAGGAGGCCGAGGCCGGAGAATGCCGGGCTGAGCAGCACAAGGTCGCCGTGGAACGGGAGCCGGGCGGAGCCTGTGAGCAGCGTCGCGAACCCGCTCGCGCCCTCGGCGGCGAAGCCGATCTTGAAGACCGTGAGGCTGGCTCTCAGGTTCGCGGTCAGAGAGGGCCCTGTCGGGTCGAGGATAGCGCCGGCCCCTCAGTTATAGTCTGCCCCGGAGCGACGGCGGCCGGTACCGGCGACCGGGACGACGTCACGTCCGCGCCGAGCGTTCCAGGCACGCCGACGTCGGGAGCCGCCGCGGGAGGCTCGGCCCGGGGCTCCGACCCGACGACCCCAGCGTTCCCCTCGAGCACCTCGAGCGCGTCGAGACCACGGCGCCGTTGCCGCCCGAGAGGTCGACCGTCGATGCCCCGCACCGGTCACGCCGCGGCCGCGCGGAGGATCGCCGCGGCGCTTCGATCGACGTCCTCCTCGGTGGTCGCCCAGGAGCTCACGCTGATGCGCATGGCGGCCGTGCCCTTCCAGACGGTGCCCCCGCACCAGCACGTCCCGTCGTCCTGGACGGCCGCGGTCACCCGGCGCGTCCTCTCGTCGCTCCCGAACGAGACGAGGACCTGGTTGAGCTCGACGTCGTTCAGGATGAGACAGCCTCCGTTCCGGAGCTGCTCGGCCAGTCGGCCGGCGTGGCGGCAGCTTCGTTCGACGAGCTCCGCGACGCCTCTGCGACCGAGGCTCTTCAACGCGGCCCAGGCGTCGACGCCCCGGGCGCGTCGGGAGAGCTCGGGAGCAAACTCCGCGGGCTCCCCGTTCTCGGAGAGGGGAAGGTAGGAGGCGGCCCCGGCCCCCGACATCGCCGCCCTGAGGTGACGGCGCTCGCGGACGAAGACCATCCCGCTGTCGTAGGGGACGTTCAACCACTTGTGGCCGTCCGTCGCCCACGAGTCGGCGCTCTCCGCCCCGGCGGTAAGATGACGGCGTGCGGGCGCGGCATACGCCCACAGACCGAAGGCGCCGTCGACGTGGACCCACGCCCCGGCACGATGCGCCCGCGCGGAGATCTCCGCGACCGGATCGAAGGCGCCGGAGTTGACGCTCCCGGACTGGCAGCAGACGATGGCAGGTCCCGCCAGTTCGGGGAGGAGCTCGGCGCGCATCCGTCCTTGGTCGTCGGTGGGGACCCGCAGCACCCGGTCCCTCCCGAGCCCTAGCATGGCGAGCGCCTTGAGCAGCGTCACGTGCGCCTCCTCGCCCACGACGACCGTCACCGGCGGGGCCCCGAACAGACCGTTCGACTCCACGTCCCACCCGGCCTGCGCGAGCACCGCATGCCGCGCCGCCGCCAACGCGGTGAAGTTCGCCATCGTCGCACCGGTCACGAACGCCCCTTGGGCCGCCGCCGGCAGCCCGAGCAGCTCCTGGACCCAGCCGAGGGCGGTCCGTTCGAGTCGAACCCCGACCGGCGACAGCACCTCGAGCGTCACGTTCTGGTTCCAGGAGCCCGCCAGCCAGTTCGCGGCCAGGGCCGCGGGAAGCGCGCTCCCGACGACGAATCCGAAGTACCTTCCGCCGGCCGAGGCGACCGTCGCCGGCGAGCCGAACTCGTCGAGCTGCTCGATGACTCGGGCCGGCGTCTCTCCGTCCTCGGAGAGCGGACCGCCCAGCCGTTCGAGACGGGCGACCGCATTCGCGGTCGGCGCGACCGCGCGCGACTCCAATCCGGCGAGGTAGGCCACGGCTCGCTGTGCGGTACCTCGAAGAAGTGCGTCGACATCGACCCGACCCGGCGGCATGGCTCGCGCCACCGCGGCGACCGCCTAAAGACTCACTCTCGGACGGTAAGGAGAGGGTCGCCGCGCCCGACACTACGGACCACACCAGCAGCTCTGCCCCGCCCCCGCGCTCGTGAGGGTCGACACCCGAGCCAACGATCCCGGTAGCTCGGGCGAGAAGGGAGGCTCTGAGGAGGTCGAGATCCCGGGAGCGTGGCCGGGCTGGGGTCCTCGACGCGGCGGGCGATCGCGCCGGGGCCCGACCTAGGGGCGCACCGCGGACCCGGCGAAGCGCAGCTCGGCGCTTCGGGAGGCTGCGGCCGGGCAGACGCTGACGACGGGCGCCGCCGTTCGGCTCGAGTGCGGACACGCCCCGCTCGCCACCCTTAATGCCGTCGCTGCGAGGCGATGGTCCGCAGCATGCCGGGCCCGGGGCACCGTATCTACGCGACCCATACGGTTCGCGTTTCCAAGACGATCGAGGCGCCGCTGAGCTACGTCTACGGCTGGTGCACCGACTATCGCACCGACGACTGGAAGGTCTCTAGGCGGGGTACGCACCCCCGTTTTCGAGTGATCCGCCCGTCCGCGCGTAGGGTCATCCGCCTCCGATTCACGCCCGGGAGGTCGAACGACCCGCTGATCGCGGTCGATCTGATCCGCCTGGAGCCCCCCGACCGATGGCATACCGATCAGATCGACGAGGAGGACCGGGAGAGTGTGGATTACCGGCTCACGGCACTAGGCCCGGAGAGGAGCCGACTGGACCTCCTGGTCACGGAGCGATGGACCGTCCCCAAGCATCTCAGCCGCGTCGAGCTTCGGCAGCGCGTGAGCGCAAGCTGGGATCGCTACGTCGGACTCATGGAAGTCCGCTACCGTCGCGGCCTGCCGGCGAAGGGGTAGGGAGGCGGCAGTTGACGGCGACCCCCATTTGGCCGAGACCTCGGTGGCGAGAACGGAGGGCAACGCAGAGGCGGGGGTCTCCTCCCCTGGGCCCGCCGCGGTAGCGGGTGCGGGAGTCGGTCGACGTCCATGGAGACCCTCGACCGCCGCGTCCGGAAGTACGTCTTCGGCCACTTCGTCGAGGCGTGCGCCGCGCCGCTGCTGGAGGAGATCGCCCACGACCTCGGACTCGGGCTGGAGGAGACACGAGAGTCCCTGAAGCGCCTGGACGACGCGCATCACCTCAAGCTTCTGGAGGGGACCTCCCGGATCCTGATGGCGTTCCCGTTCTCGGCGCTCCCGACGCCGTACAAGGTCAGTCGCGACAACGGCAAGCAGTACTACGCCAACTGCGCCTGGGACTCCATCGCCTTCCATCCGATGCTGGGGGAGCCGGTCCAGGTCGACTCGTACTGCGCCCACTGCGGGCTCGCGATCCGCTTCCGGATCGAGCGAGGGGCGGGGATCCCCCCGAGCGGAGGACTGCCGCTGGTCCATCTGCGCCTTCCGGCCTCCGAGTGGTGGAAGGACATCACGCGGACCTGCGCCAACAC
>JASHSA010000023.1 GCA_030037035.1 Thermoplasmata archaeon | reverse complement strand
ACCGACGCGGAGAGGACGAACGGCTCCCCCGCCTCCTGCTGCGCCGCCGCGCGTTCGACCAGCGTCCGCGCCGCGGCGAGCTCGGAGAACGACCGCGCGAGGAGGTGGCGCTTCCACTCGGCGTCCGCCCCGTGCACCTCCCGGCGCATCGCGTCGAACGCCGCCCGGGCGACCCCGAGCGCGCAGGCGGCGATGCCGACCCGTCCCCCCGCGAGGGCCTCGAGGGCGATCCGCAGGCCGGCGCCTTCCTCGCCCAGGAGCGCCTCCTCGCCGAGGCGCGCCCCGTCCAGCACGAGCTCGGTCGTCTCGCTCCCGTGCAGCCCGAGCTTGTCGAGCCGCTGCGCGACGGAGACTCCGGAGCTGTCGGCCGGGGCGAGGAACGCGCTGACCCCCCGATGGCCGAGGGTCGGGTCGCGCGTCGCGAACAGCACGACCAGCCCCGCGCTCACGGCGTTCGAGATGAACATCTTCGTGCCCGAGAGCTCGAAGCCGTCCGGCACCCGCCGGTAGCGGGTGCGCAGCGCGCCCGCGTCCGAGCCGGCCCCAGGCTCGCTGAGCGCGAACGCACCGAGCAGCTCTCCCCGCGCGAGCGACGGAAGGAATCGCTGACGTTGGGCGTCCGTGCCGGCGTTGAGGATCGGTTGGGCGCACACCGAAAGGTGGACCGCGAGCTCGACGGCGACCGCGGCGCTGGCGCTCGCCAGCTCCTCGAGGACGGCGGCGATCGACGTCGCCCCGCCTCCGACCCCACCCCAGCGGGTCGGGATCCCGAGCCCGAAGCATCCCTCGCGCGCGAGGGCCTCCAGGATCGACGGGGGAAGGCGGTCGGTGCGGTCGATCGTTCCGGCGTGCGGACTCACCTCGCGCTCGGCGAGCCTCCGGGCCCGGGGTCGCCAGGCGCCGACGTCCTCCTCGAGCGCGGCCACGGGAGGCGTGCATCGACCGACCGCTTAAAGGGGCACGGCCGGCTCGTCAGGCGCGAGGCCCGTCGATGGTCCCCGGCAACGAGCCGAGTCCGAAGGACCACATCACCTCGCTCGACCTCTTCGCGGTCGCGCGCGAGGCGCGCCGACTCGAGGGAGCGCGCCTCGACAAGGCGTTCGACCTCGAGCCCCGCGGGCTAGGGCTAGCGTTCCGAGGGAGGCCCGGGGTCCGCGCCGAACTGTGGATCGTCCCCGGCCTCTACGCCGCGGTCGTCCCGACCGGACAGGAACACGCCGAGGGGCTCTCTCCGTTGGCCCGTGACGTGCGGCGTCTGGCGAGCGGCGCGGCGCTCGCGTCGGTCGTGGCCCCGGCGGGCGAACGCTACCTCGAGCTCGAGCTGCGACGTGCGGTCGACCCTGGGCCCACGACGCTCGGCGCCGAGCTGTTCGGCACCGGCAACCTGCTCCTCGCGCGCGAAGGTCGTCTCGTCGCGGTCGAGCGGGCCCGCCGCTGGGCGCATCGCGACGTCCGCCCCGGGGCGAGCTACCTGCGCCCTCCGGCGCGCGCGGACGCGTTCGCCGCGAGCGTCGCGGAGATCGAGGCGCAGCTCGCACGGTCCCGTACCGACCTCGTCAGCACGCTCGCCGCGCGCCTCGGGCTCGGGGGACCGGTCGCCGAGGAGGTGCTCGCCCGCGCGGGCCTGGAGCCGGCCGCCTCCGCGTCGCCGAAGGCGCACGAGGTCGCGCCACGGGTCCAGGAGGTCCTCGTCGAGCTGCTGCGGGAGGTCGGCGACCGCCCGCACGGGTTCCTGGTCCTCCGGGGGGACCAGGCGGTCGACGCGAGCCCGTACGCGCCGCGCCGGTGGGACGGGCTCGACGGAGCGACGGTCGAGGAGCGCGCGACGTTCAGCGAGGTCGCGGTCGTCTACTTTTCCTCGCTCCAGCCGCGCGTCGCGAGCGCCGAGGAGAGCGCGCGCGCGGTCGAGCGGTCGGGGCTCGAGCGGCTCGTCGAGCGCCAGCGCGCGGCCCGCGACGAGCTCGCGGGGGCGGTCGAGGCGCGTCGGCTCGACGCCGAGGCGGTCTACGCGCACTACGCTCACGCCGAGGCGGCGCTCGCGGAGGCGACGCTCGCGCGGCCGGTCCCGCGCGTCGTGCGCGTCGAGCTCGGCGACCGGCCGGTCGAGCTCGCGACGGGCGGGAGCGCGCGCCAGGCAGCCCAGCGCCTCTACGAGGAGGGCAAGCGCCTCGGCGAGAAGCTCGCCGGCGCGACCGCGGCGCTCGAGGCGACCGAGCGCCGTCTCGCCGAGCTCGACCGTGCTCCCGCCTCCGTTCGGCCTCGCCCCGGTCCGGCGCCCCGCGCGCGGGCGCCGCGCTGGTTCGAGAAGTTCCGCTGGTTCGTCAGCTCGGAGGGGGCGCTCGTCCTCGGCGGGAGGGACGCTCCCTCCAACGACCTTCTCGTCCGGCGGCATCTCAAGGACGGCGACCTCTACCTGCACGCCGACCTGCACGGCGCGGCGAGCGTCGTCCTCAAGCGCCCGGCCCCCCCGGCGGCGGTCTCCGAGCTCTCCGTGCGGGAGGCCGCCCAGTGGGCGGTGGCGTTCTCCAAGGCCTGGCGCGCGGGGCTCGCGTCGGCGACCGCCTTCTGGGCGACCCCGGACCAGGTCTCGAAGAGCGCCGGCGCCGGGGAGTTCGTCCCGCGGGGCGCGTGGATCGTCCGGGGGACGAAGCATTTCGTCCAGGACGTCCCGCTCGAGCTCGGCGTCGGCCCGATCCGCTACGAGGGCGACGACCTGCTCTCCGTCGCGCCCCCGGCGGCGCTGCGGGCGCGCGGAGAGGTGCGGTTCCTTCTCCTTCCGGGCGACGAGCGGGAGCGGGCCGACCGGGAGGTGGAGCTCGCGCGCGAGCTGGGCGTCCCCCGCTCCCGTCTCCAGGGACTGCTGCCGGCGGGCGGACTGACCGTCCGCCGGCCGTAGACGACGCGCACCTCCGAGGCCGGGAACGCGTCCCCCGGCCGGCGCCAGGTTCGCTGGCGCGCCCGGAGCCCCACGACGGTCACCGGACCCCCTCGCGCCCGGATCGACCCGCCGACGGTGAGGACCGTGCGGGGGTCGAGCGCGACCCGCTCGGTCGTCGACCGCGCCCCCTCGATCACCGCGAGGCGGACGGTCGGCGGTCCCCGGTCGACGAGCCACACCGTGCGGACCTCCCGCGCCGGGGCGTCGTCGGCGCGCCCTCCCCGCCAGAGGTCGATCCGACGGACGACCGCCGCGTCGACCGACCCGCCGAGCGGCTCGCCGACCTTCACGCGGAGCCCGGGGGCGAGCTCGACGCGGCGCCGCTCGCTCGTCTCCCCGTGCGAGACGATCGCTTCCACCGCACCGCTCGGGGCCCGGGCCGAGACGAACGGATGGGTCCATCGACAGACGCGGCAGCGCGCGACCCCCCGGAGCGTCGTCGACGCCGCTCCCGTGCGCTCGAGACGGACGATCCGGTGGAGGGTCAGCCCGGCGCAGCTCTCGCAGTACAGCTCCGCCGAGCCGAGCGCCTCCGCCGTCCGGTGCCCGGCCATCCGCGTCGACCCCGTTCGCTACGGCCGTCCGGACGGTCCGGTGGGGCTGCCCGAATTTGAATCGGGGTCCCGGGCTCCCAAAGCCCGAAGGATGGACCAGTAGAGCGGGCCGAGGGCCGTCCTCGCGCCCGAAGCTACCCCACAGCCCCGCATCGGGACCTTCCTAGACCGCGTCGACCCGCTTCAACGTTCGGCCGATGCGGCATTCGGCGGGCTCCTCCACGATCGACTCGATGCGGTAGCGCTGCTTGGCGGGCAGCGTCGGTCCCGCGCAGATCGACCAGTTCGGGCAGTCGAGGCGGCGGCACGGGTACCGGCCGACCTCGACCTGGCTGCCGACGACCGCGCTCCGGGCGTCGACGACCAGCGCGCGGGGGACCGGCTTCACCTCGACGACGTGCGCCTCCGACTCCTGGAGCGCGCACGGATGGGTCACCGCACGGACGACCGTGACGGCATAGCGCCGGCCGGTCTCGAGGGTCAGGCACGCGTGCCGGTAGGGGCACGTCCGGCACACCGGGGCCCCCCCCTGGTAGACGAACTCGAAGCCGGGACGCGCCTCGGCGACCGCGAGCAGCGTGATCTCGGGCATCGCGCTAGCCGATCACCCCCGTGACGCTGGCGAGCCGGGTGGCGGCCTCCTGCGCGAGGCCGTTGTCGCCGAGGATCGTGTAGCGGTCCGGACGGATCGCGTGCGCGAGCGTCAGCGCGCGGACGACCTCCTGGTCGCTGACGCCGAGCTCCTGGGCGGTCGTCGGGGCCCCGATCGTGAGGAGCGCGTTCTTGACGCGCTTCCAGTCGCCGCCGTGCAGGTACATCATCATGATCGCGCCGACGCCGCACTGCTCCCCGTGCAGGCTCGGGCGGCTCGAGATGCGGTCGAGCGCGTGGGAGAACAGGTGCTCGCTCCCCGAGCACGGACGCGAGGAGCCGGCGACGCTCATCGCGATGCCGGCGACGAGGATCGGCCGGAGCGCGATCCAGACCGACTCCTCGAGGTTCGGCTTGATCGCCTCGGCGTGGTCGATGATCTCCTGGGCGGCGTACTCGCTCAGATTCGCCGCGGTGCTCGAGTACTCCTCGTTGCGCAGGCGCACGGCGAGGCGCCAGTCGAGGATCGCGGTCACGTTCGAGATCACGTCGGCGCATCCGCTGGCGAGCAGACGGTACGGCGCCTGCACGATCACCGCGGTGTCGGCGATCACGCCCATCGGCACGGCGCCGACCGTGCTCGTGACGCTCTCGGAGTCGTGGAGCGAGGCGCGCGGCGAGGAGATGCCGTCGTGCGCCGCCGACGTCGGGACGCTGACGAACGGGATCCCGAGCCGCGCCGCGACGACCTTGGTGATGTCGATCTTGCTTCCGCCGCCGACGCCGATGACGAACCGCGCGCCGAGGCCCCGGACCTCGGTGGCGAGCCGCTCGACCTCCGTGCCGGTCGCCTCGTGAGCGAGGAGCGCCCTCACCCGGAAGCCGGCGCCGTTGAGGATCTCCGTCGCGCGGTTCCCCGCCAGCTCCGCCGTCCTCGCCCCGGTGATGACCGCGCCGACCGGCGGGAAGCCGAACTGCTGGCACGTCGGCGCGAGCTCCTCGAGGACGCCGTGGCCGACGAGGACGGTCCGGGGGAAGACCATCCCCCTCGCCTTGCCGAACGTGAAGTCGCTGCCGACCGCAGGCTCGTTGCGGTCGGCTCGAACCTCCCCCATGCTCCGAGTCCCCTCCCCGGGGGGGAGCGCACTCATTACGCTATCCGTGGGCCGTCCCGAGAACTATCGGCCGGGAACGTCCCCCCAGAGCACCTTGTGCTCCTGGAGCATCACGCGGGCGTCGAGCCGGTCGGCGAGGACCCAGTCCGCGAGGCGACCGGCGTCCGTCCCCCAGACCGGCTGCAGCACGATCGCCGCGGGGCCGCCGTAGGACCGGAGGACCCGACGCGCGTAGAGGTAGTCGCGCCGGTCCCCGACGACGAACTTCACCGTGTCCTGGGCTCCGAGCTTGGGAAGGTTCGCCCAGCGGTTGTGCGACTCCATCCGCGACGACGGGCACTTCACGTCGACGCTCAGGTGGACCCCGGGAAGGCCGACGTACGGGCCGACGTCGAGCGAGCCGCCGGTCTCGATCACGGTCGTCATGCCCCGCTCCCCGAGGGCGCGGACGAGCTCGAGCGACTCGCGCTGGAGGAGCGGCTCCCCGCCGGTGAGGCAGGCGTGGCGCGTCCGGTGCCGGGCGACCTCCGCGACGAGCGAGCGGACGGAGCGCTCGCGGCCCGGCCCGAAGGAGTACGGCGTGTCGCACCAGGCGCAGCGGAGGTTGCAGCGGGCGGTGCGGACGAACGACGTCCGCACGCCCGTGAGCAGCCCCTCGCCCTGGATCGAGTGGAAGACCTCGATCACGCGCATCGCGGCCGTGAGCCTCCGCCGACCCTAAAGTCCTCGCGCCCGCGGCGGCGTGCCCGCGTCACCTCAAATACGCACCCCGGGTCGTTCCGCCACCGTCATGGAGCCGCTGGACGCCGCGCGCTGGCAGGACGCCTGGAGGGCCGCGGGGCTACCCTCCGCGGCGCGTCGGGACGGCCGCCGGAAGTTCTTCGCTGTCAACGCCTATCCCGGTCCGAGCGGCTTCCTGCACGCCGGCCACTTGCGGGGCTACGCGTACCTCGACGCGCTCGGCCGCTACCACCGCATGCTCGGCGAGCAGGTCTTCCTGCCGATCGGGCTGCACGCGTCGGGCCTACCGGCGGTCGCCTGGGCCCAGAAGGTCC
>JASHSA010000145.1 GCA_030037035.1 Thermoplasmata archaeon | reverse complement strand
AGGTGCGCCGAGTCGAGCTGGTGGCCGGCGAGGAGGCCGAGCACGTCGGCGCCGAACGCGTTCATGGAGTAGCCGGCGCCGTCCGGCGCTTTCGAGCGGCCGTGGCCCCGAAGGTCCGGCGCGAGCACCCGGAACGAGTCGAGGAGGGACGGGATCACGGCGTTCCAGACCGAGTGGTCGGCCCCGACGCCGTGCAGGAGGACGACCGGCGGGCCCGTGCCGTCGTCGCGCGCGAAGAGCGGGATCGGCGTGTCGGGTGCCGACGACACGCGAGCCCTCAACGGGCCGGGGATTTCAGCTCTCGGGAATCCGTCACGGCGACCGCGCCGACGCCTATATACCTCGACCGGGCTGCTCGGTTCGATGACCCGCGGCGCGATGCTCATGAGCGGCGGGATCGACTCTCCGGTCGCGCTGCACTACCTGCTCCGCCAGGGCCACGAGATGCTCGCGGTCCACCTCGACAATCGACCGTTCACGGACGACACCCCCCTCGAGAAGATCGTCGATCACCTCCAGCTGCTGCGGAGCCGCTACCGGCAGGCGATCCCGCTCTACGTCCTCCCCCACGGCTCGACCCAGGTGACGCTCATGCGGTCGACGGACCGCCATGTCGGCTGCGTTCTCTGCCGTCGGTTCATGTGGCGCGGCGCCGAGCGGATCGCCGAACGGGAGGGCGCGACGTTCCTCGCGACGGGGGAGGCGCTCGGCCAGGTCGCCTCCCAGACGCTGTCGAACATGCGGTCGGCGACCGCGTCGGTGCGCCTGCCAATCGTCCGGCCGCTGATCGGCTTCGACAAGGCCGAGATCGAGGCGGTCGCGAAGGAGATCGGGACGTACGGCATCTCGACCCGGCCCGGCGTCTGCTGCCAGGCGGTGCCGGACAAGCCGGCGACTCGGAGCGACCTGATCCAGATCCTCCGCGAGGAGGAGAAGGTCGACGTCGAGCAGATGCTCGACGACTGCGTCCGGCGCGCCCTGGTCATGTGAGCGCAGCCTTCCGCCACCGCGGCCGCGGGCCGCCACGGCCGTGGACGCCCTGCCGGGGAGCGGCCTCCGGCGGTCGCGTCGCCCGGTCGGGGAGGCGGCCGCCTCCCCCCGGAGCTATGCGTCCTTCCCCCGTGGCGTCGGCGCGATGCCCTACCGGGGACTGCGGCTATGCCGTCAGGGAGGCGGCCTGGAGGCGGTTCCCGACCCCCCATGCTCCGTGGACCTCGGGCGCCTCCGCGCCGTCCTCGAGGCGGCGGGGGTCCCGGTGGTCGACGCCAAGGTCCTGCTGATCGCGGCGACCGACCCGGAGGTGACGATCAGCCGAGCCGGCCGGCTCCTGTTCAAGACGGCGGAGACGGAGCGGGCTCGGAGCCTGCTCGCCTGGCTGACGAGCCTCCAGCCCCTCGCCGAACCGGCGTCCCCGCGGGGTCGCGCTCCTCGACCTTAAGCCGTCCGCTGCGCTGATACGCTCGTCCGGGCGATGCGCGAGGCTTGGGTCGTCGGCGCCGCGTCGAACCGCTACGGCAAGCTCGCCGAGAGCGCACGGGAAGCCGCCACGCGGGTCTCGCTCGCGGCGATCCGGGACGCCGGGCTCGAGCCGAAGGCGATCCAGCATACGTTCGTCGCGAACTGCTTCGGCCTGACGGAGCGCCAGGCGCACTTGGGCCCCCTTCTCAACAACGGCCTCGGGATCCCGGAGGTCCCGTCCGTGACCCTCGAGTCGGCGTGCTCGTCGTCGAGCGCCGCGCTGCACGAGGCCTACGTCCACGTCGCGGGCGGCTTTGCCGACGCGGCGCTCGTCGTCGGCGTCGAGCGCCTCGGCCACCTCGACACGATGAGCGCGACCGGCTATTTCGCCTACGCCGCGGACTATCCGTTCGAGACGCGCAACGGCGCGACGTTCCCGGGCCTCTACGCGACGCTCGCGCACGCCTACCAGGCGAAGTACCCGACGCGACCGGAGATGTTCGGCGCGATCGCCGTAAAGAACCACGCGAACGCCGCGCACAACCCGCACGCGCACTTCCAGAAGGAGATCTCCCTCGAGACGTACCTCGCCTCCCCCGTCGTTGCGTCGCCGCTGCGCCTCTACGACTGCTGCCCGTTCTCCGACGGCGCGGCGGCCGTGGTCGTCGCCGCCCGGGAGGCGGTCCGATCGCCGGTCACCGAGCCGCTCGTGATCCGCGCGTCGGCGCGGGCCGGTGCGGTGACCGCGCTGCAGGACCGCGGCGATCTCACCGGCCTCCCGTCGAGCCGCCTCGCGGCGGCACAGGCGTTCCGGCAGGCGAAGCTCGAGCCGAAGGGGATCGACTTCTTCGAGGTCCACGACTGTTTCACGATCGCCGAGGCGCTCGCGCTCGAGGACCTCGGGGTCTTCCCTCGGGGCACGGCCGCGCGCGAGAGCGAGGAGGGCTCGACGGCGCGCGACGGCAAGGTGCCGGTGAACCCCTCCGGCGGGCTCAAGGCGAAGGGCCATCCGGTCAGCGCGACCGGCGCCGGCCAGGTCGTGGAGATCTTCGAGCAGGTCAACGGGCGGGCCCGGGGGCGCGAGGTCCCCCGGACCGGGACGGCGCTCGCGCACAACGTCGGCGCGACCGGCGGCTCCTGCTCGGTCCACATCTTCGGGCGGCGCTGAGCGAACGAGCATGTCCGACGAGGCTCCCTCCGCGTCGCACTCGATCGCCGAGTTCGTCGCCGGCTACGAGAACGACCGGACGCTGCGGGGCTGGCGGTGCGGCGCCTGCGGCGCGACGACCGCGACCTGGGGGCTTGCGTGCTCCCGCTGTGGGGCCTCCCGCCTCGAGGAGGCGACGCTCGCCGGGGTCGGGGAGATCGTCGCCGGGACGATCGTCCGGGTCGCCTCCGACGAGTTCGTCAACGACGCGCCGTACGCCTACGTCGTCGTCCAGCTCGACGGCGGAGGCCGGATCAGCGGCTGGATGTCGGGCGTCCAGGACGACC
>JASHSA010000022.1 GCA_030037035.1 Thermoplasmata archaeon | reverse complement strand
AGGCGTCTTCGCTGATCCCGCCGGCACAGTTGTCCGCGCCGACGGTCGCGACGTCGCAGGGGGCGAGCTTCCCGCCACAGTCCGAGGACGGCGCGGCCGAGAGCAGAACGAGAGAGTCCGACTTCCAGGCGAGCCCTACGGCCGGGCCCACGGTCGTGACGTGCGAGGCCTGCTGCGCGGCGTTGCTCCCACCGAGGCCGAACCCCGCGGCGAGCGCGAATCCGCCCGTCAGCGCGAGCACACTCAGACCCATTGCGGCGTAGACCACCTTTCGCTGCGTCTTCAATCGCATACCGGTTGGGCCCACCTCCGGGCCCACGGAAAACTTCGGCTCGATTGTGTATAAATACGTACGCCCCTATTTTGCAGCTCCCGCAACGTCGGCGCGCGCGAGAGAACGGCTCGCCCATGCCGGGGGTCGACCGACGCGCTACGGCCCCCGCCGGGCGATGCTCCGGACGCCGTGGAGGTCGGGGGTCCCGACCGCTGGCCGGCCGACGACGGGGCGGAGGGTTTAGATAGCGTGGCAGAGATGGGAGGTCGGCCACGGGCCGGGAGGTTCACGGTGAGATGGCAGTCGATGCGCGCGCCAGTTCATCGTGGGCCGGCTGAACCCCGCTAGTCCCGACGCTCCGGCGCCGCATCCGTCTCTCGTGAGTCGACCGACCCTGACCGGGTCGCAAGGATGCCCAACGAAGCCTACCTGGACAAGAGCGTACACTGGAAGGTGCGGACCGGGCAGATCGGCTTCGCCGAGCCGACGCACGGGGAGGTGGCGGACGCCATCCTCGACGTCGGTCTCGCGACCGAGGTCGGCCAGCGGCTCGGCTCGGGCAAGGAGGCGGACGTCTACCTCTGCCGGGACGGTACCAAGCTGCTCGTGGTGAAGGTCTATCGACAGTACCGGACCGCCCACCGGGGCGAAGGATCGATCCGCCTCGAGTCGATGGGCCGGCGCGCGTCGCGCGAGTACGAGCTGCTCTGCTACGCCCACCAGGGTGGGGCGAGGGTCCCGGAACCTGGACGGCGCGTCGAGAACATGTTTTCGATGCAGTACCTCGGTACCCCCGAGAGCCCCGCACCGATGCTCCAGCACGCTGTGCTGCCGCAGCCCGAGCGGTTCCTCGAAGCGACCGCGGCGGGCATCGAGGGCCTCGCGGAGGCCGGGATCGTCCACTCGGACCTGAGCCCGTTCAACATCCTCGTCCACCGGGACCTCCCCTGGTTCATCGACCTCGCGGCAGGGCTCCGGGTGGACCGACTGGGCCAACCCCCGTGGGTCCGGCTCCACGAGGCGCTACGGGCCCTGGAGCACGGAGCGGCGACGCTGCAGCGGTACTTCCGCCGCTACGACCTGGCCTTCGAGCCGGCCGACGTGATCGTCCGCGCGCGAGCCCAGTTCGACCGCTACCGGCTCGAGTAGACGAGGGGAACGGTCGGCAGGCGCTCGCGCCCCGGCGCGCCCGCTGCCCCCTACCGGCCAGGCATCGGGGGAACCGGCGAGGCGCTACAGTTCGGGAGCGATGTACGTGCCCGAGTAGCTGACGGTGACGGCTCCGCTCGCGGCCCCGTTGTCGACGAAGACGAAGTACGGTTGCCCGTTGGAGCGGAACTGGCAGCTCCCTGAGGCGCCGGTCGCAGAGCAGTTGCCCGCGATGATGTTGGTGTCGGCGACCACCGAGAGGTTCACCGCGGCCCCGGAGGAGGTCTGCCAGCGGAAGGTGACGTTCAGACCTCCCGGGACGGAGAAGTTCCCGACGCCGAGGTAGTGGGGGGTGCAGGAGGAGCAGTACTTCGTCGCGACGTTCCCGGAGAACGTGTGACGCACCGGCACGGTGTAGAGCACGACGAACGTGCCGACGACGACCACGAAGGCGACGGCCGCGACGACGACGAGGAGCTTCCAGTGCGCGCGGAGGAGCCGCTGGCCAGTCTGGATCATCTTCGGGTACCGCGGCAGGTGACGCTTCCATCGTCGCGGGCCGTGGATATAGACGTCGCGACGAGCCCGCAGCGCGCGCGTCGCACGTCCCCGGGAGAGGGGGCCGGTCAAGGACCGGCGGGCCACGGAGCCGTTGCGCCTCGCTCGGGTCTACCGAACCCCGGAGCGCTTAATCTCCCCGCGTCGCGTCCCCGGAGCGTGGCCGCGAGCCAGAGGCGCCTCTCCGCCCTGATGTTCACCGACATGGTCGGCTACTCCGCCCTCGCGCAGGAGGACGAGGCGGCGGCCCTCGCGACGCTCGAGCTCCACAATCGCCTGCTGCGTCCGCTGTTCGGTAAGCACGGCGGGCGCGAGGTGAAGACCGTCGGGGACGCCTTTCTCGTCGAGTTCGACAGCGCGCTCGACGCGGCGACGTGCGCGCTCGAGATCCAACGCACGCTCCACGACCGCAACCTCGCGAGCCCGGACGCTCGGGCGATCCGGGTCCGCATTGGGCTCCACCTGGGGGACGTCGTCCGTGCGGAGGGGGACGTCCTCGGGGACGCCGTCAACGTCGCCTCGCGGATCGAGGCGCTCGCCGAACCGGAGGGGATCTGCCTGACCCAGCAGGTCTACGACCAGGTCCAGAACAAGGTCCCGGGACGCTTCGAGAAGCTCCCGCCGACCGCGCTCAAGAACATCCGCATCCCGATCGGCGTCTATCGCGTCGTGCCCCCGTGGCTGGAGACCCGGCCCGCCGCCGTCCCCGACGTGCCGGGACCGGGCCGCCACCTCGCGGTCCTGCCGCTGTCGAACATCTCCCCGGACCCCCACGACGAGTACTTCGCGGACGGTCTCACGGAGGAGCTGATCTCCACCCTCTCCCGCATCCGCGAGCTCAGCGTGATCGCGCGTACGTCCGTGATGCCCTACAAGCAGCAGTCCAAGACGGTCGCCCAGGTCGGCGCCGAGCTGAACGTCGACTCGGTCCTCGAGGGGAGCGTGCGCAAGGCCGGCAGCCGCATCCGCATCACGCTGCAGCTGATCGACGTGCCGAGCCAGCGTCACGTCTGGTCGGAGAGCTACAACCGCGAGCTCGACGACGTCTTCGCCGTCCAGACCGACGTCGCCGAGCGTACCGCCGAGGCGCTGAAGCTCGAGCTCGGCGGACGCGCGTCGGCGCGCTCGGAGCGCCCCCCGGCCTCCAACGTCGCCGCCTACGACGCCTACCTGCGAGGGCTGAGCGCCGCCCGGGAGAAGGAAGGAGGGGGTCTCGACGCCGCGGAGCGGAGCTTCGAGGAGGCGATCCGCCTCGACCCCGAGTTCGCCGACGCCTACGCGGCGCTGGCCGACCTGTACGTCTCCGCGAGCGGCGACTACCTCGCGATGCACGACGTGATGCCGAAGGCGCGGGCGCTGGCGGCGCGCGCCCTCGAGCTCGACCCGGGCTCGTCGGACGCCCATTCCGCCCTCGGGAACATCGCCTTCCAGTTCAACCAGGACTGGGGCCTCGCCGAGCAGGAGTTCCGCACCGCGCTCGCGCTGAACCCGAGCAACGCGACGGCCCACCGGTTCCTCGGCCTGATGCTGATCGCCCTCGACCGGATGGACGAGGCGAAGGCCGAGATCCGCCGGCTGATCCGCCTCGAGCCCGGCGAGCGGGCCAACGGGACGCTCGCCTGGGCCGAGCTGCTGGACGGCGACGTCGAGACCGCGATCCGCCTGCACCAGGACGACGTCGACGCCCATCCGTTCCGCGCCGGTCCGCACGTCTACCTCGGCATCGCGCTCCTCTCCTGCGGTCGCCGGGCGGAGGCGCTGCGCGAAGCGGACGCGCCGCTCGCCCCGGACGACGGCGAGACCGTCCGCTTCGACCACGCGCTCCTCAACGCGATGCTCGGCAGGACGGAGGCGGCGCGCGCCCTCGTCGCGGAGATCGACCGCGGGGAGGCGAAGTCGTACACCGACCT
>JASHSA010000021.1 GCA_030037035.1 Thermoplasmata archaeon | reverse complement strand
CAGGCCGGGATGTTCGGCTTCCTCAACCTGACCCCCACGGGGCCGACGTACGACGTGACGGACAACACGACCGACGCCCTGCGCTTCGTGCCGGACATCCTGAGCACCCCCAAGGGCGCCGCCGTCACCGGACCCGTGAAGATCGACATCGTCGTGACGAACCTGGGCTCGTTCGCCCACACGTTCACCGTCTCCTCGCAGGTCAACGTCACGCTCACGACCCTCGCGCCGCTGAAGACCCACGCCCCGCTCACGAACCTCACCGTGCCGTCCGGCGGCTCGAACCATACGACCTTCACCGTTCCGGCCCCGGGGATCTACGAGTACGTCTGCACCGTCGACAGCCACTTCCAGAACGGGATGTTCGGGCTCCTCTACGTGGGCGTGCCGGTGCCGCCGCCCCCGCCCACTCCGACGACCGCCATCTTCGCGATCCCGATCCTGGCGGGTTCGGCGGTCCTGCTCGGCGTCGGGGTGGCGCTGGCGTGCGCCTCGGCGTACGTCGGGCGGATCCCGAGGTCGCAGGGGCCGAAGGGACCGCATTCCTGAGCCCCCCGGCGTCGGCCTGAAGATCGCCCAACGACCGACCGCAGGTCGGGCTGCCGCGCTCCTTCCCTCCCGAGCCGAGTTGGCCCCCCACGGAACGAGGCGTAGCGAGGTCCAAGACCCCTGAGAGGAGGAGGGGAGGAGCTTCCTTGGCGACGCACGCGCGTCGCGGTTTGCCTAGACGATCTTCAGGAACGAGCGCATCGTGCCGTGGAACTCCCCGCAGTATTCGGTGCACTGGATCAGGTAGAGCGTGCCGGGGGCCGCGTTGGACGGGATGTTCACGTCGATCCGGTTCATCCTGCCCGGGATGGCGTCCAGGCGGATCCCGAGCTGGGGGGTGTTGAACGAGTGGATCACGTCGGAGGAGGTGATGTTGAGCTGGACGACCCATCCCGGTTGGGCCCATAATTCGCCCCCGCTGACGGTGTTGTTCTGGGCGTTGTAGGTCGAGTTGAAGTAGCTGTTGTTCGCCGGATAGTAGAACTCCCAGTACCACTGGTGACCGGTGACGTCGACGTACTCGTTCGGATGGGGCGTTAACGCGTCAATCTTGTAGAGCAGGATCGTGGAGTAGACCGCGACGCCCGAGATCAGCGCCACGACCGCGAGCGTCCAGGCGATCTCGAGCCGCTCAACCATACCGCCGCCTCCGCGTCGCCGGGTCCCGGAACTTCACCACGGCGTAGACGAGGAAGGCGAACGTGACGATCGCCCCGGCGGCGCTGATCGCGACCATGACCCAGACGAGCGGGCTGGTGAGCTGGAGGTTGGACTCGGTCGCGGTGCGGGCGACACGGAGCGATCCCGCGCGGGCGAGCAGGGCAAGCGCCGGCGCACCGACCACACGCTACGACTCCGAACCCGCGTTCATATGCCCGGCGTTCGTACGACCCTTCGTCGCGTCGAGCCTCGGAGGCGCACCCCGTCGCGGGGCTTCACGCCCCGGTTCGTACACAGGGGCTTTGAACCGACCCTCAGGTCCCCCCAGCCAGGACCGTACCGGCGCGACGATGACACGACGGTGGAGCGGACGGGGAGTGGTGACGCTCGCGATGGCGCTCGTGCTGGTCACGGGAGGGACGGTCGCCGCCCTGACCGGGCACGTCATCGTCTCCGGCGCGGTCGTCAACGACACGGGGACGACCGTCTACGAGACGGCGGCGCCGCAGTACACCTTCCTCAACCGATCCTACCAGAACCTTCCGCTGAACACCCCGATGAGCCTCGTGCTCTTCGACTCGGACTCGGGCTCGGCGCACACGTTCACGATCCTCAACCGCTCCGACTACGAGATCCCGAACCCGTCGACGTTCTCCAGTTCCGCGCTCGGCGCGCTGATGAAGAAATGGGGGACGCTCGGCAACGTCACGGCGGGCCGGAACGGGGGCAAGAACACGACCGTCATCGCGGCGGTCGCCTCGCCCAGTTGGTACGAGTTCGTCTGCCTGGAGCCCGGCCACTTCCAGGCGGGGATGTACGGCTTCATCGCCTTCGGGATGGCCCTGCCGACGAACCTCACGTTCGGCTCGGGGGCCCCCGGCCCCGGCATCGCCGTCTTCATCATCATCGGCACGATCGTCGCGCTCACGGTGCTCGCGATCGTGCTGGGGTTCGTGGTCGGGCAGCGGCACGGGTCCGAGCACGAGATGCCTCCCGAGCGGCTTGGCTATCCGGAGCCGAGCGCCCCGCCGCCGTCGGACTCGCCGCCGCTTCCGCCGGACGGTTCCCGCTAGGCACGCCCGCGCCGCTCCGCGAGCGGAAGGTTCAAGAGGCCGAAGGGCCTAACCTACGTAGCTTGTAGTAGGTTGGAGGGAACCTCGATGGCGTGGGCGACACCGAACCGAGAGCGACGTGTGCTGAAAGCGGGTCACTCGTCGATCGCCGTGACGCTCCCGAAGCCGTGGGCGGAGGCGATGAACCTCCGCCCGGGGGACCTGGTCGTCTTCGACCAGAACGACGACGGCGCGCTGTACCTGAAGCCGGCGCCGGCGCCGGGGGCCAACGGCACCGTCGCGCCGTACCTGGTCCAGGCGCCGTCGTTCGACACTGACGGCGTGCTCGAGCGCCTGATCGTCGGCGCGTACCGTGCCGGCCACGACGCGATCGAGATCCGCACCGGCGTGGCGCTCGGCCCCGAGCGGGTCGAGGAGGTCGTCGAAGCGGCACGGGGCCTGCTCGGCGTCTCGGTCGTGGCCCAGGAGCCGAACCGCGTCGTCCTCCAGAACTTCATCGACCCGTCCAAGTACGGCCTGCCGCAGCTCGTCCAGCGCATGAAAATGATCCTGGTCGCGTTCCTCGAGGAGATGGAGGAGGTCGTCCGGCGCCGAGCACGCAGCCGCCGTGGCGCGACGCTGGAGGAGGAGTCGAAGAAGGTCCTCTCGCTGCTCGTGCGGCAGCTGTTCCTCGCGAGCCGGGACTGGTCGCTCGCCCGGCGGATCGGCAGCCCCGACCCCCGCCAGCTGCTCGAGTGGCGCGTCGTCGTCCACGCGCTGGAGGAGCTGACGAGCTACTACGCGGAGGCGCTCACGCTGCTCAACGAGGAGGCCGACCGGCTCGGCGCCGAGCAGGGCGCGCCGATCGCCGAGCGTCTTCCCGAGCTGAAGGCCCGCCTCAAGGAGGTCGTCGACGCGCTCATGCACCGCTCGCTCGACCGCGCGTGCGAGGTCTACCAGGGGGGAACGAGCTCGAGCCGTCTCGCCCTCGACGCGCGGCGGCGTCTCCCGCCGGCGCGCGGGCCCGTCTCGGCCCGCCTCGCCCGCCACCTGCTCGAGCGGAGCGGGCTCTGCGTCGACCTGCTCGCCGAGCTGGCGATCGATCGGGCGGTCGCCGCCGGGAACGAGACGGTCCTGGTCGAGGCGGCCTAGCGCCCGCGACGCCGCGACGCCGCGACGCCTCGGCGCTGAGGCCCCCGACACCGCTAGGGCCCGCGCGAACGGTTCGGCCCCGCACGGGGTGCACCTGCTCGGGACATCCCAACCCGACGACGCCGCCTCCGTCCGCCCCGCCGGGCGCTGCCGCGGGGGCCGGTCGCTGCGCCGTCGGCCTCGAACTCCGGCGGAACGCCAGAGCGGCTGGCGGATCCGCGGGGTCGCGGCGGTCTCGGCCGGAAGGGGGGTTTATCCGCCGCCGGTACGGACCGTTCGCACCGGTCGGGTCCCACGGTACGAACGCCATATCGACCGACCTCGGGTGCTCGCGAAGAGGACGGCGATGTTCGACTCCATAGACGACTGGCTCATCATCGCGGTCGTGGCGGGGATCCTGTTCTACGGCTCGAGCAAGATCCCGCAGCTCGCCCGCAGCCTCGGCCGTTCGGTCGGCGAGTTCAAGCGCGGACGTCTCGAGGTCGAGCGCGAGCTCAAGGCCGAGCAGGCCGCCGCGGCGACGAGCGCATCGTCCCAGGGCCCGAGCCGCTAGCGTCGCGGACGGACCGAGGGCGATGCGACCGAAGAGGACCGAAGGACCGCGGAGCCCGCGCAGGGGCCCCGGCACGAGGCAGGCACGCGGAGACGAACGGTGACCGATGGGGGACCTCGAGCGGATCCTTTCGATCGTCGCCGAGGTCCGGCGCCGCGTCGTCCGCATCGGGGTCGTCCTCGCCGGCATCTTCGGCTTCGTCCTGCTCTTCAAGCTCGTACCCGTGCGCGTCGGGATCGCGGGCGTCCCGGTGCCGCTCGCGTACCCCTGGCCGAGCCCGTTCTACAACGTCACCGCCCAGGTGTTCCGGGCGATGGCCGCCTACCTGCTGCCCCCCAACGTCGTGCTCCTCAACGTCGGGATCGCCGACTCGATCGTCGCCCAGATGGAGATCGGGCTGCTCCTGACGCTCGTCGTCGGCATGCCCTGGATCGTCCACGAGGCCGCCGCGTTCCTGATGCCGGCGCTCCGCACGAACGAGCGCGCGCTGATCCGCGGGGTAGGGATCCCCGCGACCGCGCTGTTCGCGGTCGGCTTCACGGCCGGCCTGCTCGTCCTGACGCCGTTCACCTACCGGCTCCTGTTCGAGTACGTCGCGGGGATGGGGCTCGCCCCGGTGCTCGGCGTCCAGTCGTTCGTCACGTTCACGCTCCTCTACTCCCTCGCGTTCGGCGTCGTCTTCGAGCTGCCGGTATTCCTGTACGCTCTCACCCGGCTCGGGATCGTCCGTGCGTCCTCCTGGCGCCAGCACTGGCGCGGGGCGGTGATCGGGTGCCTGGTCTTCGGGATGATCGTCACGCCGGACAACTCGGGGATCACGATGTGCCTGATCGCCCTGCCGATGTTCGGGCTGTACGTCGGCGGGGCGTACTTCGCCGGTCGCTGGGAACGTCGCCGCGACGCGCGCGAGCCGCCGCGGCTCGCGGCGGCGGGAGGCTAGCGTAGTGGGGCTCTTCTCGGACGTCGACTGGATGATCGTCCTCGGCGTGGGGGCGTTCCTGCTCCTCGGCCAGGACGGCGGCAGGACGGTCCGGCAGCTTGGGCGCTGGTACGGACGGGCGCTGCGCCTGAAGGAGGAGCTGGTCCACGAGCTCGCCCAGGCCGCGGAGCTCCCGCTCGCGCCGGGCCCCTCCGGGGCCTCGCTGCGCGCCGCCCTCCTCGGCACCGGGCTGGACGAGCAGGCCCGGTCCCAGATCCACATCCCGATCGGAGGGCGGGTCGCGACGGCGGGGCCGCCGGCGTCCCCGCGCCCTGCGTCCATCACCTGGACCGGCGGCTACTCGGTCACGAGCTGGACCGCGACGCGCCTCGAGCCGGACGACGTCGTTCGGGAGCGGTGATGAGCGCGCTCAGCCCGTACCAGATCACCCAGCTCGCCGAGGTCTGCGCGCTGATCGTCGGGGTCGCCATCGTCTGGGCGGTCTACTACGGCGGGGACCGGGCAGAGCTCCCCGGGGAGGCGACGATCCCTCCGCCGGGCGAGGTCGACGACGCGACCCCCGAGACGTCCGGCAGGTCGCTCTCATGATGCCCCTGGACGCGCCTGTGCCGATCGGCTGCCCGTTCGCCGGCGGCTCGCGGTTCGCCGACCCGCTCGCCCGTCCCCCTGGCTACCTGCGGCGCATCGCGGCCGTCGACCGCGAGGTCGACGAGACCAAGCGCAATCTGCTCAAGCTCGCCGCGGTCGCGGGGGTCCTCGGCGTCGGCGCCGGCGGGGCCGTCGGCGGCGCGCTCAAGTACGTCCAGCCGCCGATCGTCGGCGCCTCGTCCTACCCGAAGACGCAACTGCTCGACGTCGACGGCAAGCCTCTGACCGTCAACCGGGTGGCCGGCACCCAGAGCAGCCCGTCGGCGCCGTTCACCGGAGGCGAGTACAACGTCACCACGGCCGACGACATCGTCTTCGACTACCCGCTGTCGAACGAGCCGAACTTCTTCCTCAACCTCTACCCGGCGGACGGCAACCCTCCGAGCGCCACCAACCCCGGCGCGATGAACGTCCCGGGGGGGATCGGGCCGAACGGGTCGATCGTCGCGTTCAGCGCGGTCTGCCAGCACCTCGGCTGCATCGTGCCGTCGATCTCGTACTACCCGCCCAAGCCGACGGGCAGCGGATCCTGGCAGGGCACGTGCCCCCAGTCGTTCACCACCGCGAAGTTCCCGAACGCATCGCTGATCTTCTACATCCACTGCTCCTGCCACGGCTCGACCTACGACCCGACGAACGGCGCGGCGAACCTCACCGGGCCGGCGGTGATCCCGCTTCCGCAGGTCTCGCTCGCCACCGAGCCGGTGCCGGGGAGCTCCCCCACGGACTACTACATCTTCGCGGTCGGGGAGACCGGCGCGCCGGTCAAGGGGCACATCACGACGCTCGAGGGCGGCTACTCGGTCGGCACCTCGGCGCAGCTCGGCAAGGACACGCCGGTCATCCTCTGCAACATCGGCTAGGCGCAGGAGGGGGAGGTGGGGCTCGGGCGATGGTACAACCGCACCCTGAATCGGATCTGGGGCTTCGTCGAGGACCGGACCTCGATGCGCCGCTGGGCCCTGCGCCCGCAGCCCGAGTTCACGTTCAAGCCGTCGTACTGGACCGGCGGGTTCGTCGCGACGGCGTTCCTGTACCAGGTCGTCTCGGGGGCCCTGCTCCTGCTCTACTACCAGCCGAGCACGGCGACGAACGCGACGTACACCGCCTGCGGGCAGGCGGCCGGCTCGCTCTCGCCGGCGCCGGCGGCGTGGTGCTCGACGTACTACATCATCCATTCCGTGCCGATGGGCTCGCTGCTGCTCTCCACGCACCTGTACGGCTCCTACGCGATGATCTTCCTGATGCTGGTCCACTTCTGGCGCGGCTACTACCTCGGCGCCTACAAGGCCCCCCGCGAGTTCTCCTGGATGGTCGGGACGCTCCTCTTGCTCCTGACCCTCGGCATGGGGTTCACCGGCTACCTCTTGCCGTACACCCAGCTCGCCTACAACGCGACCGACGTCGGGATCGTCCTCACGCTCGGGCTCCCGACCCTCGGGCCCCTGACCGCGCCGTTCATCCTCGCCGACGGGACGCCGCAAGGTCTGCTCTCGCGGATGTTCGACGCCCACGTCCTGCTGATCCCGTTAGCGATCGCCGCGCTCCTGTACGCGCACGTCGCCCTGTTCGAGTCGCACGGGATCGCCCCGCCGGCCTCCTCCGACCCGCTCCAGCGTCGACGGTTCACCGACCGGGAGGCGAAGGAGCACGTGCCGTTCATGCCCCACATCTTCTTCTACATCACCAAGTGGGGCCTGCTCTACGTCGGGATCCTGTTCGGGATCGCCGCGCTCTGGCCCTGGACCCTCTCCTCGTACTACGGCAACACCGCGGTCGCCGCGCCGGTGACCGTCCCGGACTGGTACTTCCTCTGGCTGTTCAAGCTGGTCGATTTCGTCGGGGTGACCCCGGTGATCGCCGTCGTCGTCGGGACGGCGATCGTCGTCTACATCCTGTTCCTGCCGTTCCTCGACCGCTCGAAACGCACGCACCCCCGCGACCGCCCGCTGTTCCTCTGGGCCGGCACCTCCCTGCTCGAGTTCTTCATCGTGATGAGCGTCTGGGGCGGCGAGACCCCCGGGATCCAGATCTTCCCGATGACGGTCGTCCAGACGATCGCCCCGATCTTCGTCGTGAACGCCGTCGCCGTCGGGCTCTTCTACTGGCGGTACGCCCGCAGCTACAAGCGCCGTCTGGCGGACCGGGCCCTCGGGCTGCCGACGCCCGGCGCCCCGCCGGGCGCCTCCGTGCCGGCGGCGCCGGTTGGGGCCGCGGAGGCGAGCGCCCGTGAGTAGCGACGCTCCCGCCGAGGAGAAACCGGTCTGGAGGACCGGAGCGCTGTGGGGGATCCTCGGCGTCCTGCTCGTCCTCGGCGCGGTCGCGTGCGCGACGTTCGTCTACGGGGTCGTCGGCTGGTGGGCCGGCTCGCTGGTCGACGCCGGCGTGGCCGCCGGCGGCGCGGTCGGCGTGCTCCTCGCGGTGCTGTTCATGCTCGGGATCCTCTACCGGGTCGACCGTTACCGCGGGGTCCCTCACCGGAGGGTGGAGCTCTTTGAGTAGCGGACCGGAGGGCGACCTCGCCGCGCTGCAGCGGCGGGTCCTCGAGCTCTACAGCGTCGTCACGGTGCTGATGCTGGTCGGCATCGCGGTCCTGATCTACTACGTGCTCTCCCTCGGCTCGCTCAGCGCTCCCGGCAACGAGCGCTCGTTCGGCTTCGCGATCGCGCTGATGTCGCTGATGACGGCGGCGATCTTCCACGTGATCGACCGGAGCTACCGCGTCTGGCCGCTCGGGCGGCGCTTCCGCCCGAGCCCCCGGCCGCTGCTCACGACGGTCAGCTGGGTCACGCTGCTGAAGGTCGTCCTCCTCGCGGCGACCGTCGCCGCGGTCGCCTACCTCCTCGCGGGGGTGCTCACGTGAGCCTCGCGGCGCCGGCGAGCGGGGTCACGAGCCTCGAGACCGAGATCGCGGTCGTCGTCGGGCTCGCCGCGTTCCTGTGGGGGATCCTCAGCTACCGGGGACCGTGGCTCGTCGGCGCGATCCGCAAGTGGCTGTTCACCACCGACCACCGCCGGATCGGCCTGATGTACATCGTCACCGGCATCGTGTTCTTCTTCATCGGAGGGATCTACGCGATCCTGATCCGGACCGACCTGGGGTTCGTCCAGGGCCTCGGGCTGGACCCGCAGACGACCCTCGGGATCTCCCCGGACGTCTACTCGACCTTGTTCACGATGCACGGCGTGCTGATGATCTTCATGTTCATCATGCCGACGCTCGCCGGCTTCGGCAACCTCCTCGTCCCGTCGATGATCGGCTCGCGGGAGATGGCGCTCCCGCGGATCAACGCGATCGCCTTCTGGCTCCTCCCCCCGGCCGGGGTGATCTTGATCCTGTCGAACGCCAACGCCGGCTGGACCGGCTACGTGCCGTTGTCGGTGACGCTCCCCGGGGACGGGATCGACCTCTGGATCCTCGGGCTGCACATCCTGACGGTCTCGTCGATGCTCGGCTCCGTCAACTTCCTCGTCACGATCATCAAGCACCGCGCCCCCGGCGTCCACTACTGGAACATGCCGCTGTTCGTCTGGTCGATGCTGATCAACTCGGTCCTGCTGATCTTCGCGCTGCCGAGCCTGTCGATCGGCCTCACGATGATCCTCTCCGACCGACTGTTCGGGACGCACATCCTCGCGGCGGTCAACGGCACGCCGCTCGGCGGCGCGCTGCTCTACCAGAACATCTTCTGGTTCTTCGCCCACCCGGAGGTCTACGTGATGGTCTTACCGGCGTTCGGGATCATCTCCACGGTCATCCCGAAGCTCGCCCGCAAGGACATCTACGGCTACGGGGCGATGGCGATCAGCCTCGGGGCGTTCGGCGTCCTCTCGTTCGCCGTCTGGGAGCACCACATGTTCGTGACGGGGATCGCGACGAACATCCGGTTCGTCTTCATGCTCACGACGATGGCGATCGCCGTCCCGAGCGCCGTCAAGACGTTCAACTGGGTCGCGACGCTCTGGGGCGGCCGCATCTGGATGGCGGTGCCGATGTGGTTCTCGGTCGCGTTCATCACCGGCTTCGTCATCGGGGGGCTCTCGGGCCTGATGCTCGCGTCGGTCCCGATCGACTACCTCTACCACGGCACGTACTTCGTCGTGGCGCACTTCCACTACATCCTGCTCGGCGGGACGCTGATGGCGATCTTCGCCGGGATCTACTTCTACTTCCCGATCCTGACGCGGCGCTGGTACAACCAGAAGCTCGGCCACCTGCACTTCATCCTCTCCTACGTCGGGGTGAACCTGCTGCTCTTCCCGATGTTCATCCTCGGCGCGGAAGGGATGCCCCGCCGTGTCTACACCTACCTGTACGTGGGCAACTTCCAGGCGCTCAACTTCCTCGCGACGATGGGTTCGTACATCTTCGGCATCGGCCAGCTCGTCTTCGTCTTCAACATGGTCTACTCCTACTACGCCGGCGCGCCCGTCACGACCGCGGACCCGTGGGGCGAGCCGCTCCCGTCGACGATGACCGGCCCGACGCCGGCCCCCCTGCCGGCGCGCGTGCCGGTCCCGGTGCCGAGCGTCGCCCGGTCGGAGGGCCCGTAGCGTGGCGAGCGCACGGGGCCACGACCTCTTCCGCTGCGTCGCGCTGGTCGCGGCGCTCCTCTGCTACTCGACGATCCTGCTCGGCGGCACGGTGATGGCGAGCGGCGACGGGCTCGGCTGCCCGCACTGGCCGACCTGCTACCCGGGGTACGACCTCCTCCCGCACGTCCAGGGGGCGGCGATGGTCGAGTGGAGCCACCGCGTCTCGGCGTTCTTCCTCGGCATCACGGTCCTCGCGCTGACGCTGCTCGGGCTCGCCTACGAGCGCCGGCGTCCGATCCTGCTCCGGCTCTCGGCGGCGTCGCTCGGCCTGGTCGTCGTGGAAGCGCTGCTGGGCGGCCTGGTCGTCGAGAGCCAGCTCCAGGTCGAGTTCATCCTCGTCCACCTCGCCGTCGCGACCGCCCTGTTCGGCCTGCTGCTCGTGCTCGCGCTCCTCGCCAACCTGCGCGAGATGCCGCGGCGCTGGCTCGACTGGGCCCGGCGCGCCTCCGAGGAGCAGGCACCGAGCGCCCCGCAACGCTCCGAACCGGCGGCGCAGCGCCAGCCGGCGCCGTTCTCCCGGCCCCGGGGGGGCTAAGAGGGCCCCGGACCCGGGGCGGGGCGATGGAGCCCTCAAGCAGGCCCGGCTCGGCCGACGCCCGCGCCGCTCCGGACGCGGGGAGCGCGGCGCGCGGGACGCTCGGCGACTGGTTCTCGCTCGCGAAGCCGGGGATCACGGCGCTGATCTGCCTGGTCGCCGTCGGCGGCTTCCTGATCGCCTCGCCGAGGTCGATCGACCTCGTCCGCCTCGGACTGCTCGTCGCGACCGGCGCCGCGGCGAGCGCCGGCTCGGGGATGCTCAACCACTACCTCGACCGCGACCTCGACCCGCGGATGCGGCGGACGCGCGGCCGGCCGCTCGCGGCCGAGAGGATCCGGGTCGGCGGCGCGGTCGCGGGCGTCGGGCTCGCGCTCGTCGGGGCGGGCGTCGGCCTCGCGAGCGTGCTGCTCAACCCGCTCACCGGGCTCTCGATCGCGCTCGGCGCGGGGACGTACGTTGTCGTCTACACCGCCTGGCTGAAGCGCCGCTCGAGCTGGAACATCGTGATCGGCGGCTTTGCCGGCAGCGCCCCGGCGCTCGCCGGGAGCGCGGCGGCCGTCGGCGGCTGGACCACCGGCGCGCTCCTGCTCGCGCTGCTCGTCTTCCTGTGGACCCCGCCGCACTTCTGGAGCCTCGCGCTCGTCCTGCGCGACGACTACGCCCGCGCGGGACTTCCGATGCTGCCGAGGATGGACGACCCCGCGTTCTCGGGGAAGGTCGTCGTCGTCTCCGCCGGCCTGCTCGTCGTCGCGGGGGGCGCCGTCGGCCTGAGCGGGGCGACCGCCTGGCCGGCGAGCGTCGCCCTGCTCGCGCTCGGCGCGGCGTTCGTCGCGGTCACCGCGCCGCTCTGGTTCGGCGTCAGCCGCCCGCTCGCGCGGCGCGGGTTCGTCTTCTCGGGCCCGTATCTCCTCGCGGTCGTCGCGGTCGTCGCGGCGAACGCCTGGTGGCTCCGGGACGGCGTGCGCGCCGGTTTCTGAGCGCCTGCGGCGCGCAGTCCTTATCTCAGGAGGCGAACTAGTTCCGTACCGATGGAGGCTCGACGCGCTGTGCCCTCGACCGACCGCTCGCGCGACGCGGAGACGGTGCTGCGTCGCCTCGGCTACGCGAAGGTCGCCCCGGGCCGCCGCGCGGGCGAGCCGGAGGCGACGTTCTGGGTCCAGGAATCCGGCGTGCCCCGCCGGACGTTCCCGGTCTTCGTCCCCGAGCAGGAGCGCCCGTCGCTCGCCGAGGGGATCGACCGCTGGCTCGCCCGCGGCGCGGCGACGCCCACGCGTCGGGCGATCTTCGTCGCCCCGAGCGACGCCGCCGCCGAGGAGGCCTGGGACCGCCTCGCCCAGGCGGGCCGGGCCGCGGTCGAGCACGACGTCTCGATCCTGGTCGTCCCGCCGTCGCCCGACGCCGGGCGCTCCGCCCACTTCGCCCTGCGCTGCCTGCGCCCGGTCGAGGTGCTGCGCGTCGCGACCGGGGTCGTCGTCGGCCTCTTCCGTCGCGCGCGCGACGAGGACGGGGGCGGGTCGATCGACTTCTCCGAGATGCTCGGCCTGCTGCGGACGCACTTCGGGGTCGACGTCCACCGCTCCCTCGGCGTGCAGAGCGACGAGGACGCCCTCTTCCTGCTCTATCAGCTCGCCCAGCGGGACAGCTACGCGCCGGGCGACGCCGGCACGAACCTGCACCTGCTCGTGCTCAAGCCGAGCGGCCCGGCGGCCCGCCTTCCCTGGTTCGCCGCGTAGGCCGCCGCTCGAACCGGGTCGATAAGAGCCGGCGGGACCCTCGGTCCGAGGATGGGCGACGAGACGTTCCGCACGCCCTACACGCCGTACGCCGGCGGCTCGACGCCGAGCGCCTCCGTCGGTCCCCAGGAAGGCCGGCATGAGCTCTGGGGGTTCTTCTGGCTCGCGCTCCTGAACACGACCGTCATCGCCGTCGTCGGGATCACGACCTGGTGGTTCGTCCACTAGCGGCGAGCGCGCCGGACGGCGCCTCGCGCGCGGCCTCGAGGAGCGCGCGCCCCGGAAGGGTTATCTCGGGGGCCCGGGTCCGCGCCCCGCCGGCGGTGGAAGGGGCCGTGGGGTAGCTTGGACCATCCTTCTTGCTTGGGGTGCAAGAGACTCCGATTCAAATTCGGACGGCCCCACCCCGTGCTCCCGCTCTTCTAGGCGCGGAGGGTCGGACGGCCGATGGGGCGTCGGTTCGTCGCCGAGCGCCGACGCGACCCGTACTACCGCGCGGCCCAGCGCGAGGGGCTGCGCTCCCGGGCCGCGTACAAGCTCGAGTACCTCGACCGTCGCTTTCACCTGCTGCGTCCGGGCCTCCGCGTGCTCGACCTCGGGGCGGCGCCGGGAGGCTGGTCGCTCGTCGCCGCGCACGCCGTCGGTCCCCGCGGGAGCGTCGTCGCGGTCGACGTTCGCTCGTTCGAGCCGATCGACGGCGTGCGGGTCGTCCACGGACGGGTCGGGGAGACCGCGCTCGTCTCCCGCCTCGGGAGCGCGCCGTTCGACCTGGTCCTCTCCGACCTCTCTCCACGGATCAGCGGGGCGTACGCGACCGACCATGCCCGCTCGATCGACCTTGCCCGCGAGGCGTTCCGGCTCGCCGCGAGCGTGCTCGCCCCCGGCGGGGCGTTCGCGACGAAGGTCTTCGACGGCGAACTGGTCGGCGGGCTCGAGCGCGAGCTCGACGCGGCGTTCGAGCTCGTCCGCCGGACGAAGCCGCCGGCGTCGCGCGAGGCCTCCTCGGAGATCTACCTCGTGGCGCGTGGCTACCGGGGGCGCGCCGGGCACGCTCCGTCCGAGAACCGGGGTCCCCGAGGCCCCGATATATAGCTACGAATCTTGACCCCGAAACCCTCGCTTGGGGCTTGATCGCTCGTGATCCGATTCGGACCGGCGGGGATCCCCCTTTCGTGCAAAGGGCGGACGCTCCGTGACGGTATCGCCGACGTCCACCACCTGGGCCTCACGGCGATGGAGATCCAGTTCATCAAGGTCAATCCGCTCACGCGGCGCGCGCTGGACGAGGAGATCGGCAAGCTCCCCCGCGAGATCCCGCAGCAGCTGATCGTGAACGTCGGCGGCGCCGACAGCGGCGGCGGGACCCCGACCCTCGAGGCGTTCGCCCAGCCGGTGCGACGGCGCGACTCGCTCACGACGCTGACCTGGAGCCTCGCGAAGGACGCCGCCGACCTCGAGCAGACGAAGGCGCTCGCCCGCGGGCTCGACGTCGAGCTGAGCCTTCATGCGCCGTACTACGTCGACTTCTTCGGCTCGAGCGACGCGCGCGAGCAGTCGACGCGTCAGATCCAGTGGAGCGGGGTCCTCGCGCAGGGGCTGGGCGCCCGGCTCGCCGTCACGCATCTCGGGTTCTACGGGGCGGGCGACCGCGGCGATTCCGTCCAGTCGCTGACCGAGATCGCGACCGACCTCGCCGGCTGGCTCGGCAAGTTCTCGAAAGGGAAGGTCCGCCTCGCGATCGAGCCGAGCGGCCACCCGGACGTCTTCGGCACGCGCGAGGAGGTCCTCGAGCTCGTACGCCGGGCGAAGGGGACCGTCCCGGTGCTGAACCTGCCGCATCTCGCCGCCCGCGAGCGCACGAGCTTCGAGGAGCCGGAGCAGCTCGAGCCGATCGTGCGGGAGTTCGCGCGCGCGACCGGCGGCGCGCTCTACCTCAACTTCTCCGGGGTCGAGTTCTACGGTCCCGGGGAGTTCCGGCTGACGCCGATCAAGCGCGGGCTCGTCCGCTTCGACCCGCTCGCCGAGCTCCTGGCCGAGCGCGACTACGACGTGACGGTGATCTCGAGCTCGCCGCTCCTCGAGCACGACGCGATGTACATGAAGCTCCTCTACGAGCGGGCGCTCGGCCGCCGGTGGACGAAGCTCCACCCGCCCCCGTCCGCGAAGGCTCCCGCGAAGCCGGCCCCGGTCCGTCCGGGCCTCCCGGCGGCCGCGAAGCCGCGCCCGGC
>JASHSA010000144.1 GCA_030037035.1 Thermoplasmata archaeon | reverse complement strand
AGGCGGTCGAAGTCGCGGCCCTCGAACCGCAGGGAGCCGCCGGTCGGCTCGTGCAGGCGGGCGACGAGCCAACCGAGGGTCGTCTTGCCCGAGCCGGACTCGCCGATCAGCCCGAGCGTCTCGCCCGCGCCGACGCTCAGGGAGAGCTTGTCGACGGCATGGATCGCCCGGCGGGGCCGGCCCCGGAAGAACTCGGTGGCGGTGCGCGTGAGCGGGAACTGCTTCTCGGCGTCGACGATCTCGAGCAGCGGGGGCGCGCTCACGGGAGGCTCGCGACCTCCGCCGCGAAGTGGCAGGCGCTCCGGTGGCCCGGGCCGGCGCCGTCGGCCGGAAGGAGCGCCGGGGGCGGCTCGGCGCGACAGACCGGCCGCGCGATCGGACAGCGCGGGTGGAAGCGGCAGCCCGGCGGCGGGCGCGAGAGGTTCGGGACCGCCCCGGGGATCGAGGAGAGCGGCCCGTCCGACTTGTAGCGCGTTGGGGAGGAGCGCAACAGCGCCTTCGTGTACGGATGGCGGGGCGCGTCGAACAGCTCGGCGACCGGGCCGAACTCGATGAGGCGGCCGGCGTACATCACGCCGAGCTCGTCGGCGGTCTCCGCGATCACGCCGAGGTCGTGGCTGATGAACAGGATCGACGTGCGGACCTCCTCGATCAGCTCCTTCATCAGCGTCAGGACCTGCGCCTGGATCGTGACGTCGAGCGCGCTCGTCGGTTCGTCGGCGATCAGGAGCGCCGGCTTCTCCGAGAGCGCCATCGCGATCATCACGCGCTGACGCATCCCGCCGGAGAGCTCGTGCGGGTAGAGCTCGAGGATCGTCTCCGGGTCGTTGATGCGGACGAGCCGCAGGTAGTCGAGGACCTCGTCGCGCAGCTCGGGGTGGCGCTCGCGCATCTTCCGGGCGAGCGCGCCGGTCGCGCCCGCGGGGACGATCGGCCGGGAGAGCGCCTCGCCGACCTCGGGGGCCGGCCGTCGCGAGTAGTCGAACGGAGGGGGAGGGCGCGGGTCGACCCGGCTCCGCCCGGCCTCGCGCTGCCGCCGGATGTGGACCGCCTCGGCGAGCTGGTCGTAGACGCGGTAGGCCGGATTGAGCGAGTTGAGCGGCTCCTGGAAGATCATGCTGATCCCCGTCCCGCGGAGGGCGGGCATCTTCCAGAGCGGGACCTTCACGAGGTCGATCCCCTGGAAGACGATCCGGCCCGAGCCGATCGTCGCGGGAGGCTCCGGCAGGAGCCGCGGGATCGCCTGGGCGAGGGTGCTCTTCCCGCAGCCGGTCTCCCCGACGATCCCGACGACGTGGCCGGCCGGGACCTCGAGCGAGACGTCGGTGACGGCGTGGAACCGGCCGGCGCCGACGACGTAGTCGATGCTGAGCCCCTCGACCGAGATCGCCGCGTCGGTCATGGCGCCGGGCTCCCCTCCCCGAGCGGGACCGCCGGGAGCTCTCCGGCCTCCCCGGAGACCTCCGCCGCCTCCTCCTGCCGCTCGGCCGGGGAGGTCGACGTCGGGCCGCCGGTGCCGGCGCCGGCGAGGACCCGCCGGCTCCGGGGGTCGAGGACGTCCCGCAGGCCGTCGCCGAGCAGGCTGAAGGCGAGGACCGTCACGAAGATCGCCGCCCCCGGCGCGAAGACCGTCCACGGGTCGGTGGTAATCCCGGCGGTCGCGTACGTGGCGATCATGCTCCCCCACTCCGGGGTGATCGGATAGTTGACCCCGAGGCCGACGTAGCCGATCGTGGAGAGGGTGACGAGGACGGTCCCGATGTCGAGCGAGAAGTAGACGATCACCGGCTCGAGGACGTTGCGCAGGACGTGCCGCAGGACGATCCGTCCCTCGGTGACCCCGGCGGCCCGGGCGGCCGTGACGTACGGCAGGTGCTTGATCGCGAGCGTCTCGCCCCGGACCAGGCGGACGTAGTACGGCCACCAGGTCAGCAGGACGGCGACGATCAGCTGCCAGACGCCCCGGCCGAGCGAGACGGCGATCGCCAGCGCGAGGATCAGGCTGGGGAACGAGAGGAAGACGTCCGTGATCCGCAGGATGACGACGGAGGCGACCCCGCTCGCGGTCCCCGGTCGGTCCCAGAAGCCGGCGACCAGGCCGAGCGCTCCCCCCACGACCAGCGCGATCCCCGCGATCGCGAAGGCGATCACGAGGTCGAACGGGAGCGCGTACAGGACCTCGGAGTAGATGTCGAGCCCTCCGCTGTCCGTGCCGAACGGGTGCGCCCAGGACGGCGCCTGGCCGTAGGCGGTCGTCGGGGCGTCGCTCCCGTACGGCGTCAGCAGGTGCGGGGCGACGGTGATGACGACGGCGACGAGCACGATGACGGCGACCAGGACGAAGCCGACGAGCGTCAGCGGGTTCGCGCGGAGGACCCGCAAGAACGTCCGGCTCGACCGCCACGCCCCCCGCGCCGCGAGCGCGACCTTCCCGGGGCCGGCGCCGGCCGTCGTGCTCGCGTCGGACGTCGACCTACCTCCAGTCGACGCGCGGGTCGAGGATGCCGTACAGGATGTCGGCGATCAGGTTCGCGACGACGACCCCCACGGCGAAGACGGCGACGACCGCCACGGCCCCGTCGAAGTTCGGCGTCGCCCCCCCGCCGCCGATCGCGTAGTAGGCGTACTGGCCGATCCCGGGCCAGTCGAAGACCTCCTCGACGACGACCGTTCCGGCGAGCAGCCCCCCGGCGGTCACCCCGAGCACCGTGGTCGTCGTGATCAGGGCGTTCCGCAGGGCGTGCTTGTACATCACCCAGAACTCGGTGAGGCCCTTCATCCGGGCCGACTTCACGTAGTCGAGCGGGATCACCTCGAGCATCGAGCTCCGGGTCATCCGCGTCGCGATCCCCATGTTGATGAACGCGAGCACGGCGGCCGGCAGGAACAGGTGCTCGAGCGCGTCCGCGGTGTACGGCAGGTTGCCGGCGAGCAGCGCGTCGACGACCGACATGTGCGTCCACTGCCGGAACGGCGGCGGGGTGTTCGTGTACTCGCCGTGGGCCGGTAACCCGAGGTACGGGGCGAGGTAGATCGCCGCGATCACGGCGCCGAGGTACGTCGGCGTCGCCCAGCCGGAGAGGTAGAAGACCCGCACGAGGTGGTCGGCCCAGCGTCCGGCCGACTGGGCGGCGATGACCCCGAGGGGGATGCCGATGACGATCATCAGGAACAGGGCGGCGAGGACGAGCTCGAGCGTCGCCGGCACCCCGTTGACGATCGCCGGGTTGACCGGGATCCCCGCCTCCGAGACGCCGAGGTTGCCGTGCGCGAGCGAGGAGAGGTACTCCCCGTACTGGACGTAGAGCGGCTGGCCGAACATGTGCTGGCAGTTCGCCAGCACCGCGCCGTGGGAGTGCGGGAACCACTGGTTGCAGGGGTTGACGGTCGACAGGTGGGTGAAGACGAACGTGAGGACCGTGATGCCGATCAGGACGGGGACGAGCTGGAGGAGACGCTTGCCGACGAAGACCGCAAGATCGCTCGGACTACGTCCCAACCGCCGACCCTCCCGTCCAGGAATCCGCCGCCGCCGCGCCCCCGGGGGGAACCGCACCCGGGGTATTAACCGACCTGAACGGGGCCTTCGTCGCCGCTACGGCGGGTCGCCGCGAGGCAAGCCTCGGCGCGCGGTCCCTACGATCGGTGCGGCGACCGAGGCGGCACGTCGAGGCCGGCCTACCCCCGAGCGACGAGGAACCAGAGGCGGCAGCCCTGGGGTCGTCGCCGTCTCGAGGCGGCTACGCGGTGTGGGCCCGGGAGCGCGCAGCGTACCCTAGCGGATTGGCGGTCTCGGCGGCCGACCGTTCGCCGGGCGCCCGTCACCGGAGCCGGACCCGCACGGGAGGCCGACCGGCTCGACGCCGTCGTACCGTGCGCCGCGATCAGCCCGCGGAGGAGCCGCTCCGCACCGAGGCCGCTACCGCCAGAACCCCGCCGCCCGGCGCGGCGAGCGAGCTCGCCACGGCGGTCCCGCCGCCCGGCGTACCGGCGCCCGCGGCCGGGACCGTATCGATGCAGAGATTGCCGACCGGCCCGCCGTCGGGCAGGGCGACCGTCTCCTTCTCCGTGTACGTCACGGAGACGTGGGTCGCGCCGGTCACCGTACCCGAGCTCGGGCTGGGCGCGTAGTAGATGATCACGCACCCGCTTTCGGAGACGACGACCTCCCCTACCTCGTAGGAGTTGCTGCCGGAGAGCCCGGTGAACGTTATCGTCGAACCGGCCGAGGCGCTCTTGGAGGTGCTTCCGACGGTGGCGCTCCACGTGTCCCCCGACGGGAGGCCGCTCTCGCTGAAGCTCACCGTGTACGTCGGCGGCGCGGTTACGGTGAACGCCAGCGAACCGCTCTTCACCGAGTAGTCGCTGGTGTCGGTGACGGTGACGTAGACGGAGTAGCTCCCGGCGGCCGTGGGCGTGCAGGAGAACGAGGCCGCGTTCGACGACGTGCAGCCGGTCGGCAGGCCGCCCCACGCATACTTGTAGGATCCGGAGCCGCCGCTCGCGGTGGTCGAGAACGTCACGCTCGCGCCGACGGTCACCGTGGTCGGCGAGGCCGTCGGGGTCGTGGCCGACGGGTCGCCGTACACGGTCAGGGTCGAGGCGGTCGCGACGACATCGCCGCCGCCGGTCCCCGTGTTCGTGATCGTCACCGACGGCGCGTAGCTGCCGGTCGCCGTCGGGGTGCAGTCGAGGACGGTCGACGTGGAGGCGGTGCAGCCGAGACCGCTCGGATACGACCACGCGTAGTCGAAGGCGCCGGTCGGGTCCAGCCCGGTCGCCGTGAACGTGACCGACTGACCGAGGTCGAGCCTCGCGGCCCCGCTCGGGGTGGAGGTCGAGACGCAGCCGGCGACGATGTCGACGGTCTCGCTGTCGGTGCCGGCCGCCGGCACGGGCAGCGCGTTGGGGTCGCTCGCCGTGCATCCGCCGACCGGCCGGACCGCGGCGTAGTACGCCGTGCCCGGATGGCCGAAGAAGTGCCAGTAGCCGGTCGAGTCGGTGTAGGCGAAGTCCCCGCCGGAGACGCCGTTGCAGTTCGGCCCCTCGGAGGAGTCGAAGCAGACGAGCGCGTGGTCGATCGGCTGGCCGTTGGAGCCGTAGAGGTAGCCGCCGATGCCGTAGGAGTTGCTGATCGGGAGGACCTCCTCGGCGTGCGAGCCCGCGTAATAGAACGGAGAGCTCCCTCCGGCCATGGAGCCGTTGAACTGCTCGTCCTGGGCGTTCACCTCGAGGTAGGCGTCGCTGCCGAAGGGGACCCGCGACGCCGTGCCGTAGGGGAGGGTGATCTCGGTGTACGACGCCATCGACCCCGACCCGTCGGTCTGCGGGTCCTCGAGCGCCTCGCACTCCCCGACCGTCGCCGTACCGCCGGTCTCCCCGGTCGGTCCGACCGAGTTGGGGAACATGCAGCCGTTCTGGGTCGCGCCCTCGCAGTTGCTCGCCGTGGCGCAGAGATCGGTCGCGAAGCTCAGGAAGTCGAGGGTGAGCGGAACGGCGAGCTCCGGTCCGCAGACGACGTCGCAGATCACGCTGAGGACGTCGAGCAGGAGGCCGACGTCGGCGGTGTTGCCCTGGTTGGCGTTGCCGTAGGTGCTCATGTTGACGGCCGTGTTGTCCGGGGTCAGGATCGTCAACGTCGCGGGCAACGAGGAGTTGCCGAGACCGACGATCGTCGTCCAGATGTCGTCGAAGTAGACGTCGGCGTTGCACTGGGGGTTGAGCGGCTGGTCGCAAGGGTCGTAGTCCCGGTAGGCGAGCAGGGACGTTGCCGGAAGGTAGATGCTGAAGACCCCTCCCACCGAGGTGAACTCCGCCGGGAAGGTGTTCCCCGAGTAGTTCTCGGTGAGGTTGAGCGTCTCGAAATCCGGCACCTGGATGCCGCTCGTGTTCTTCGGAGAGGAGGCCGCCACCGCGAGCTGGCTATCGATGCAGTAGGCGTGCAGGGGCTGGTTGACGGGGACCACGGGATAGATCGTCCCCAGCGGGAACTCTCCCGGGATCGTGTTCCAGCCATAGTTCGGATAGCAGAGAGGAGGGTCCTTCCCCCCCGCCGTCGCCACGGTCTCGGTCGCCTTCGGGGACGCCCCGTGGACGCTCTGCGAGACGGAAGGAGCGCGGCTCCCGGAGACCTCCAAGGTCGTCGCCGGGGAGCTGCCGACGCCGTCGAGGGAGGTTCCGGTCGCAGGAGTGCTCGGAGCTCCTGCGGCGGCCGGCGGGGAGGCCGGGGCCTCGAGCACCGGGGAGGCAAAGGCGAACCCTACCAGCGCCATGACCGCGACTCCCACCACCGCGGCCGCGAAGCAAGCGCTGCGGCGGAGGGGAGATCCCGTCGACCGACGCCGGACCTGGGCGAGAGGAGCGTCGAGTGCGCGCATTCTGCGGCGGCGGCCGCGGAGGAGGGGCGGAATCGCCTCCCGGGTCGTTAGGTTCGGCCGCCCTCCTCCATCCTCCCACGAGTACGTCTTCATCGCGTTCATGGGTCCTTAAGGTGCCGGGTACAGGCGCAGCGGCCCCTTAGGCTTTGCAGGTAAGCAGAACGTTTCAGAAACATTCGTAATACCACGGAAGGTTACGACTAC
>JASHSA010000143.1 GCA_030037035.1 Thermoplasmata archaeon | reverse complement strand
CCTGCGGCGGGGAGAGCACCTGCTCGTCCTGAGCTGGAACCACACGCTGCCGTGGGCGTCGGCGGTCGTCGCCGAGGCGCGGCGGGTCGGCGCCCGGCCGGTGCTCTTCCTCGAGGACGAGTCGGCGTTCTGGCGCGGCGTCGACCTCGCCCGCTCGACCTCGGGCTGGTCGACCCTGCCGCGGACCGCGCGCGCCGCGCTCCGCTCGAGCGACGCGTTGCTGTACTTCCCCGGGCCGGCCGACCGTCCCCGGCTCCGGGGCCTCCCCCGCGACCTCTTCGCTCCCCTCAGCGGCCACGACGACCTCTGGCTCGCCCCGCGGTCGGCGAGCGGCCCTCGCCGGATCCGCTGCCTGCTCGGCTACGCCTCGGACGCCGAGGCGGAGTTCTGGGGGGTGCCGGGCGCGATGTGGCGGAGCCGGCTGCTCCGTGCGGTCTCGGAGGCCGACTACCCCGCGATCGCGGCGTCCGGTCGGCGCGTCGAGCGGCTGCTCGCGACCGGCCGGGAGGTGCGGGTCACGGGGGACGACGGCACCGACGTCCGGCTCCGGTTGCGCCGTCGCACCCCCTGGGTCGACGACGGGGCCGTCGACCGCCTGGACCGGCGTCGCGGCCGTGCGGTCGCCACGGCGCCGGCCGGGTCGGTCGTCGTCGCCGTCGACGAGCGCTCCGCCTACGGGACGGCGGTCGCGAACCGACCGAGCTTCCTGCCCGGGGGCCGCGTCGCGGGCGGCCAGTGGGAGATCGACGGGGGGCGGCTGCGCAACTACTGGTACGCGGAGGGGGCGGAGGCGTTCGAGTCGGAGTTCGCCGTCGCGCCCCGGGGCCGGGAGACCGTCGCCCTCTTCGGCATCGGCCTCAACCGGGCGCTCGCGCCCGGCGTCCCCCACGCCGAGGACGAGGAGGAGGGGGCCGTCACGCTCGCGATCGGGGGGAACTCGACGTACGGCGGCGCGAATCGCTGCCGCTACCTTTCGTGGATCACCCTCGGGGGCGCGACGGTCGCCGTCGACGGGGTGCCGCTGTGTGACCGGGGCCAGCTCCTCTAGGCGATCCGCCTCCCCGCGCCTCCGCGCGGGGTTCTTCGACCGGCCCACGCAGCGCGTCGCCCGCGCGCTCCTCGGGGCGCTCCTGAGCGCGCGGGCCCGCGGCGGGGCCCGCACCGTCCGCGTCGTCGAGACGGAGGCGTACCTGCGGGGCGATCCGGCGAGCCACGCGTTCGCCGGCCCGACCGTCCGCAACCGCTCGATGTTCGGTCCCCCCGGGACGCTCTACGTCTACCGGATCCACCAGGTCGTCTGCGCGAACGTCGTCACCCGGCCGGGCGAGGCGGTGCTCCTCCGGGCCGGGGCGCCGTCGCGGGGAGCTCCCCGAGACGCCTCGGGCCCGGGACGTCTCTGTCGCTACCTCGGGATCACGATCGACGACGACGGCCGCGACCTCGCCCGCGACCGGCGGCTCCTCCTGCGCGCCGCGCCCTCCCCGCCGGGGGCGGTCGTCACCGGGCCCCGGGTCGGGGTCCGACGCGCGGCCGAGCGAGCGCTGCGCTTTGCGATCGACGGCGATCCCGCCGTGTCGCGACCGAGACCGGCGCGCGCGCCTAGCGCAGCTTCGCCCACTCGTAGCCGCGCCGTCGCGGCGAGGCCCCGAACCCGCACGAGGCGCAGACGCGCTTCTGGCGGTGGTAGGCGTGGCGCCCGCATCGTCGGCAGATGAAGTGGACGATCTTCCCTCCCCGCTGGGACGGAGTACCCTTCGTCACGACCGAACCTCCTACGGCGAGATGTAGACGACCGAGTCGCCGCGCACCATCGTCAGCCCGGGGTGCGGGGTCACGACGTCCTCCACGACCTCCTCCGCGCCGGAGAGGACCAGGTTGAGGTGCTGGTCGAACGCGTCCAGGACCCCGCGGAACGACCGGCCGCCCCGCGTCGCGACGAGGACGCGCTTGTGCAGGCTCTGCTCGAGCACGTCGAGGGGCTTCATCGGAGGGGCCCCGGAGATGGGGTCGCCTTCTTAAGATTGAGGGCGGGCGCCGTCGCCGCTCGGAGCGACCGGTCGGCGAGGAGGTTCTCGAGCGCCCTCGTCGCCGCCGCGGACGGCTCCTCCTGGGGCGTGGTCCTGCCCGCCAGCTCGGCGAGCCGGTCCGCGACGGACGGCGCCCGCCCGGTCGCCCGGATCGCTCGGACCCGGCCCGGGGCCGCACGGGAGAGGCAGTCCCGCACGAGCGTGGCGTCGATCTCCCCGACGCGCTCGTGACGCTCCCGCAGCTCGACGGGGTGTCGGAGCGGGTCCCGAGAGGCGCGTCCCCGCCGGAGCCGTCGGGGGACGGAGAGGTAGACCGTCAGGTCGGCGAGCCCGAGCCGGCCCTCCCGGGCGAGCCGGAGCGCGTGCGCGGTGACCTGCCGGAACGTCGCGCCGCTCGCGGCGCCGAGGACCACGAGCCCCGCCGTGTAGCCGACCGGGTCGAGGAAGCCGGTGTCCGCGACGACCGAGCGACCGAGGCGGAGCTGCTCGCGGGCGTCGTCGAAGCGCCGCGCCTCCTCGTCGAGGAACCGCCGCTCGAGCCCCAGGAGCTCCGCCTGCGAAGCGGGGTCGAGGCGGGGGCGGGGTCGGAGCCGGTCGTACGCCTCCCGGAGCCGGCGCCAACCGGGACGGCCGCCGAGAAGCCGGCTGACGGTGCTCTTGCCGGCGCCCGAGGGGCCCGCGACCGCGACGACGACCGGCCGGCGGTCCCGCGGCGCCACGCCGACCGCGGAGCCTCCGCCCGAGAAAACGTTCCCGCGGACGGCGCTATAGGCGGCGCCGGGCTCGCCGGCCCGTGTCCGCGACCCCGGGCCGCCATCGCTTCCGCCCCCGGGTCCTGGACGCCGGCCCCCCGTCCGAGATCGCCCGGGAGCTCGAGGCGACCGAGAGCGACCCGGAGGGGGTGGGGATCATGGTGCGGAAGGCGCGCATCTATCCCGTCCGTCTCGAGGACGTCCCGCTGAAGGCGGCGCCGCTGCTCAAGCAGGAGCTCCTCGCCGTCGGCGGCGACGCCGCCCACGCGCGGGGCATCGCCGACCATTCGGTCGAGCGTTCCCCGGCGGTGCTCCTCGCCACCTGGGGCCAGTACCAGCACCTGCTGCCGAAGCTCCGTCGCCAGCCGTTCGGCCTGAAGCCGCTCGCCGACGAGCTCGAGCGCGCGCTGAGGGCGTACGTCGGTCGCGGGCCGGCGGAGCTGCCCGGGGCGCACCGCACGCTCGTCCTGGGGGCGCGGCCGCGGATCCTCGGCGTCGTCAACGTGACCCCGGACTCGTTCTCGGACGGAGGACGGTTCCTCGAGCCGGCCGCGGCGCTCGCGCACGCCGAGCAGCTGGTCGCCGACGGCGCCGACGCGCTGGACGTGGGAGCGGAGTCGACGCGGCCCGGCGCCACCCCGGTCTCGCCGGAGGCCGAATGGGCCCGGCTCGCCCCGGTCCTCGCCGCGGTCGTCGGCCGTCTCCCCGTGCCGATCTCCGTCGACACGCGCCACGCCGAGGTCGCCGGCAAGGCGCTGGACGCCGGCGCGGACCTCGTCAACGACGTCGCCGGGCTGCGGGACGAGGCGATGCGCCGGACCGTCGCCCGCGCGGGGGCCGCGGCGATCGTCCTGCACATGCGCGGCGACCCGACGACGATGCAGCAACGGACCGACTACGTCGACCTGCGGGGCGAGGTCTACCGTGACCTCGCCGAGGCGACCGAGCGCGCCGAGCTCGACGGGGTCGACCCCCACAAGATCGTCGTCGACCCCGGGCTCGGGTTCGGCAAGAGCGCCGAGCAGAGCCTCGAGCTGCTGGCGCACGTCGGCGAGCTGAGGAGCCTCGGCTATCCGGTCGCGGTCGGCGCCTCGCGCAAGTCGTTCCTCGGCTGGGCGACCGACGAGCCCCGGCCGATCGCGCGGGTCGACGCCGGCCTCGCCGCGGCGCTGTACGCCGCCGAGCACGGGGTCGCGATCGTCCGGACCCACGACGTCGCCCCGACCGCGCGGGCGCTGCGGCTGTTCGAGCGGATCGAGCTCGCGCGGAGGCGCGCCCCCGCGACCGACGAGGGGCGCTCGGCGGCCGAGGCGGCGCTGTAGGCCGGATCTCCTCGCCGCGCCGTCAGCGGCGGGCGAGCAGGATCGCGTTCTCGAGGTCGCGCCAGACGACGTCGGCCCGCGCGAAGCCGGCGCGGCGGAGCCCGCGCAGGTGCGCCGAGAGCGGCTCGTCGCCGTGCTGCGGGTGCTGGCTGTGGCGCCGCACGCGCTCGGGGAAGAGCTTCCCCAGCTCGGGGTCGCGCTCGGCCGCGTCCCACCACGCTTTCCACGCCGACCACTCGCGGTCGAGGCGCACGCCGCGGAAGCGTACCTTGCGGACCCGCTCCGCGAGCCGGGCGAGCTCGGGGTCGTCCCGGCCCCACGGGAGCCGGTCCCCGTTCAGGAAGACCGCCCCGCGACGCAGCGCGCGGGCGAGCTCGCGGTAGAACCGGGGGAGGGCGCGGCCGTCCAGCCAGTGGAGCGCCGTCGTGCTCAGCGCCGCGTCGCACCGTCGGAACGGCAGGGCGTCGGCCCACCCCGGCCGGCCCAGGTCGGCGTCGACCCAGCGGAGGCGGCCCCCGAACGACCCCCACGCCCCCTCGCCGACGCGCAGGACGACCGGGTCGTGGTCGACGGCGACGCAGCGGGCCCGGGGGAACCGCTGGAGCAGTCGGAGCGACAGCGCCCCGGGGCCGCAGCCGAGGTCGAGGGCGGTGAAGCGCGAGGGGAGCCGGGCCTGCAGCACGTCGAGCATCGCGGAGAAGCGCGCCTCGCGCAGGGGGTTGAACGACTCCTGCTGGGCCTCCCACCGCAGGAACCACCGGCGCCAGGCGGCTCGGCTCCGGGCCATCCGCGCCGGACGCGGCCGCGGAGGTTTACGCTTGCCGGTCGGGCTCCAGCACGTCGGGAGGGACGTCCGTCTCCAGGATCAGCGAGCCGACGTAGTCGCACGCGGTGCAGTGGTAGACCTGGCCGACGATCGAGCCGGCGATCAGGTTGATCTTCGTCGACCCGCACTTCGGGCAGACGAGGAACGTCCTACCGCGGGGCCGACGTGGCATCGTCGTCCTCCTCCTCGTCCTCGTCGTCGTCGCCCGGCTCCTCCGGGGCGTCGTCGGTCCCCGGCGACGCGGGCGGCGCCGACGCCGCGTCGTCCTCCGTCGCCTCCGGGACCCCGGCGGCGCCGTCGTCCGGCGGCGGAGCGCTCGCCTCCGGGCTCCCGTCGACCGCCGGCTCGAGGACGACCGCGTCCCGCACGGCGTCCCCTTCGTCCAGGCGGATGACGCGGACGCCGAGCGTGTTGCGCGACTGGACGCGGATCCCCTTCGCGGCGATGCGGATCGTCACCCCGCCCTGCGTCGTGACGAGCACCTCCGAGGACTCGGTCGTCGGCAGCACGGCGACGACCCCGCCGTTGCGCCCGCCGGTGCGGATCGTCCGCACGCCGTGCGCCCCGCGTCGGGTCTCGCGATAGTCGTCGGTCGGGCTGCGCTTACCGTAGCCGGTCGTCGTGATCGACAGGAGCGTCGGGAACCGCGCGCTCACCGGCGCCATCGCGACCAGGTGGTCGTCCTTCTCCTCGGAGAGGCGGACGCCGATGACGCCGTACGTCGCGCGGCCCATCGGGCGGACGTCGGAGACCGGGAAGCGGACGAGCTGACCGCCGTACGTCGCGAGGACGATCTCGGTCGCCTCGTCGGTGACCAGGGCGACGTCGACCAGCTCGTCGCCCTCCTCGAGGAGGACCGCCTGGATCCCGCTCGTGCGGATGTTCTGGAACTGGTCGAGGCCGGTCCGCTTGACGAGCCCGCGTCGGGTCGCGAAGCAGAGCGCCCCGTGGCCCTCGAGCCCGCGGATCGGCAGCAGCGTCCGGACGCGCTCGCCGTCCTTCAGCCTCGGCAGGAGGTTGATCACCGCCTTGCCCTTCGAGTGCCGGCTCCCCTCGGGGAGCTCGTAGGCCTTCAGGCGGTAGACGCGGCCGAGCGTCGTGAAGAACAGCACGTCGTCGTGCGTCTTCGTCACGAACGTCCGCGTGACGAAGTCCTCCTCCTTCGTCTCCATCTGGACGAGGCCCCGGCCGCCCCGCCGCTGGCGGCGGTACTGGTCGAGGGGCAGGCGCTTGATGTAGCCGTCCCGGGTGACGAGGACGACGACGTCCGTGTCGGGGATCAGGTCCTCGAGCGAGCGCTCGGTGAACGCCGGCACGATCCGCGTCCGGCGCGCGTCGCCGAAGCGGGCCTTGAGGTCGTTCAGCTCGTCGACGATCCAGCCGTCCAGGCGCTGCGGCGAGGCGAGGACCTCGCGCAGCTCCTGCGCGAGCGCCTCCTTCTCGGCCTTCTCCTTCTCGATCCCCTCGCGCTCGAGGGCGGTCAGGCGCGCGAGGCGCATCTCGAGGATCGCCTTCGCCTGCTCGCTCGAGAGGAGGAACCGGCCCATCAGGCCCGCTTCCGCGGCGGCGGCGTCCTTCGAGCGCCGGATCAGGCGGATCACCTCGTCGATGTGGTCGATCGCGGTGAGGAACCCCTCGAGGAGGTGGAGACGCTCCTCGGTCTTGCGCAGGTCGAACTTCGCCCGCCGCGTGAGCGTCGTCCGCCGGTGCTCGAGGTGGTGGCGGAGCAGCTCGACCAGGCCGAGGACGCGCGGCTGGCCGTCGACCAGGCAGAGGTTGATCACCCCGAAGCTCGTCTCGAGCGGCGTGTGCTCGTAGAGGCGGTTGAGGACGATCTCCGCCGGCGCGTCCCGACGCAGCTCGAGGACGACGCTCGTGCCGCTGCGGTCGGACTCGTCGCGCAGGTCGGTGACGCCGTCCAGCCGCTTCGACTTCACGAGGTCGGCGATCAGCTCGAGGAGGCTCGCCTTGTTCACCTCGTAGGGGATCTCGGTGATGACGATCTCGTCC
>JASHSA010000020.1 GCA_030037035.1 Thermoplasmata archaeon | reverse complement strand
CTTCGCGGGCATCGACCCGGTGACCGAGCCGATCCCGGTCTACCCGGCGCAGCACTACATGATGGGCGGGATCGGCACGAACGCTCGCGGCGAGACGGCGATCGCCGGGCTGTACGCCGCCGGCGAGGCGGCGTGCGTCTCGATCCACGGCGCGAACCGGCTCGGAGGGAACTCGCTTCTCGAGACGCTCGTCTTCGGGCGCGAGGCCGGGCGGGCCGCCGCCGCCTACGTCCCGACCGCCCCGAACCCCGAATTGCACGAAAGCGACCTCGACGCGGCGGTCGCCCCGCTGCGCGCCTGGTCGTCCCGGACCGACGGCGAGGACCCGTCGGCGCTCCGGGCCGAGATGCAGCGGACGATGGAGGAGTGCGCCGGGATCTATCGGGACGAGGCGGGTCTGCTCGAGGGGATCCGCCGCGTCCGCGCGCTCCGCCAGCGCTTCGAGCGCGTCCGCGTCGTCGACCGCTCGATGGTCTACAACCTCAACCTGATCGACGCGCTCGAGACCGGCCACATGCTCGAGCTCGCCGAGGTGATCCTGGTCGGGGCGTTCGCCCGGACGGAGAGCCGCGGCGCCCACGCGCGCACCGACTACCCGAAGCGGGACGACGCGCGCTGGATGCGCCACACGCTCGCCCGCCGGGGACCGGACGGACCGACGCTCGACTACGCACCGGTCGGGTTCACCCGCTTCGAGCCGACGGAGAGGGTCTACTGATGCCCGGCGCGGCGATCACGGTGCCGGTCGACGTCTACCGTCACCAGCCGGGCGTCGATTCGGCACCCCGCTTCCAGCACTACTCGGTCGAGGTCGCCCCCCACACGCCGGTCCTCTCCGTCCTCCTGAAGCTCCGGGCGGAGACCGACCCGACCCTCAGCCTGCGGTACAGCTGCCGCAGCGCGATCTGCGGCTCCTGCGCGATGCGGATCAACTCGAAGAGCCGGCTCGCCTGCGAGACGCCGGTCGGGCCGGAGGTCGAGCGGCACGGGCGGGTCGTCGTCGAGCCGATGGCGAACCAGCCGGTCGTCCGCGACCTCGTCGTCGACCAGGGGCCGTTCTGGCGTCGCTACGACCAGATCGAGCCCCACCTCAAGGTCGACCCGAAGCACCCGATGCCGCAGGGGCGTCCGAACCCGATGACGCCGGCCCAGGTCGAGCGGTTCCACGACACCCCGCGATGCATCGCGTGCGCCGCGTGCTACTCGGCGTGTCCGGCGGTCGCCGCCGACCCCGAGTTCCCGGGCCCGATGGCGCTCGCGAAGCTCTACCGGTTCGTCGTCGACCCTCGGGACGCGGCGACGCAGGACCGGCTGGTGCGCATCCAGACCGAGGGGCTCTGGCTCTGCCTGCGCTGCCACCTCTGCACGGAGGCGTGCCCGAAGGACGTCCGCCCGAGCGAGCGGATCCGCGACCTGAAGGAGCTCGCGATCGCCGCGCAGGGGGTGACCGAGCGCGGCTCGCGTCACGCCGTCGCGTTCAAGGAGAACCTCCTCGACCGGGGCACCCTCTCCGAGGCGAAGCTCGCCCGCCAGACGTTCGGCCTCGCGGGCATGGTCGGCCAGCTCCCGCACAGCCTCGCGATCCTGCGCAAGAAGCCGGAGGTCGCGCGGAAGCCTCCCGCCATCGAGGGGAAGGAGGAGCTCGAGCGGATCTACGCGGCGCTCGACAAGGAGAGCGGCCCGTGAAGTTCGCCTACTACCCCGGGTGCGTCGCGCAGGAGTCCGGGCGCGAGCTCGACCTGTCGACGCGCTGGGTCGCGCGGGCGCTCGGGATCGAGCTCGTCGAGTTCCCGAAGTTCTCGTGCTGCGGCTCCGGCTTCGTCGACGAGGCGAACGAGGTCCTGAACGTCGCCATCAACGCCCGCAACCTCGCGATCGCCGAGGCGGCCGGCCTCGACATCCTCACGATCTGCTCGACCTGCCAGGGGATGCTGTCGCTCGCGCGCTTGAGGATGAGCGACCCGGCGGTGCGGGCGAAGGTCGACGGGGCGCTGACGCCGATCGGGATCACCTACCGCGGCACGTCGAACGTCACGCACCTGTTGCGCGTCCTGGTCGAGCAGGTCGGGCTCGACGCGATACGGGCGAAGGTCCGACGGCCGCTCTCCGGCCTCAAGGTCGGAGCGTTCTACGGCTGCCATCTCCTGCGGCCGGCCGACGAGCTGAAGTGGGAGTCGCCGGAGGAGCCCCACGCGTTCGAGGACCTCCTCGCCGCGCTCGGCGCCGAGCCGGTCCTCTACCGCGGCCGCGTCATGTGCTGCGGCTTCCCGATCCAGTTCGTCAAGCCCGAGACGGCCGGTCGGATCGCCGGCCGCCAGATCCTCGACGCGAAGGAGCACGGCGCCGACGCGATGGCGACCCCGTGCCCGCTCTGCCACATCTCGCTGGACGCCTATCAGGCGCCCGCGGAGAAGCTGCTCGACCGGCCGCTTTCGATGCCGGTCTTCCACCTGCCGCAGTTGGTCGCCCTCGCCTTCGGCGCGCGGCCGGACGAGCTCGGGCTGGAGCGGCACCTCGTCTCGACCGGACCCGCGGTCGCGAAGATCGCCCCGGCGGCCCCCTAGCGCACCTGCGCGCGGGACGTCGACTCCGTGGGCCGGTCTCGCTCGGAGGGCCCCACGGCTCGCCGAGGGAGGGTCGCGGCGAAGCTCCGACTCTCGGTCGCGTAGCGACGGTCGATATCCTCTCGACGGAGCCGCGCGGAACACCGTCTCCGGCGAAGCCGGCCCCCGGGAGAGCCCGGGGTCCGGGTCCGCCGGTCCTATCTTCACGATGTGAACGCACAGCCAGTCAACGTCACGACGACAACTAGCTCAAATACGCACCCTCTCGTGCGCAAATCATCATGGACGAGGACACGCCGGCGCGAGGGGGCGCGGTCGTGAGCGACCTCCTCGGGGTTTCCGGGGAGTCTCGGTCCCCGGAAGGAGCGCGGAGGTGACGGACGCGACGGCGGCCGCCCCGCTGAGGCGCGCCGGCGGTACGGTGCGCGGCTTCCGTCCGAGCGAGCTGTTCCGCAGCGACTTCGCCCGCAGCTTCGGACCGGCGTGGATCGTGATGATGGCGGACATGGACGCCGCGTGCGTGATCGAGGCCGCCCAGACGGGAGCGGAGTTCGGGTACGGCCTCATCTGGCTGTTCCTGCTGCTCATCGTCCCGCTCTTCATCGTCCAGGAGCTCGCGGGACGAATCAGCATCGCTACCGGCCGCGGTCTCGGCAGCGTCATCCGGGAGCACTACAGCACCGGCTGGTCGCTGGTCATGACGCTCCCGATGGCCGTGACGGACGTCGTGACGTATGCGATCGAATACATCGGCATCGCGATCGGCCTCGAGATCGTCGGCCTCAACCTCTGGTACACGATCCCGGTGGTCTACGTCGTTCACATCCTCGTCGTCACGAAGAGAAAGTACACGCAGGCCGAGCTGCCGTTGCTCGTCGTCTCCGGGGCCCTGATCGCCTGCCTCGCCGCCACGCTGGTCCTGAGCGGGGTGCCGGCGTGGACCTCGCCGGTCGCCAATCCCCTCCTCTTCCAGAACAGCGCCTCGTTCCTCGTCCTCGTGGCCGCGTCCGTCGGCGCCGTCATCATGCCGTTCATGATCTTCTTCCAGGCCTCGGCGACCGGCATCAAGTCCGCCGAGCTGAGGGAGGCCGGCTTCGCGGTCACGAAGCCCCGCGCCCTGAGGAGCATGCGGGTCGAGACGCTCGTCGGGGCGGTCGTGACGGAGCTCCTGATGGTGATCACCGCGATGGCGTTCGCTCGCGTCCGCGCGGCCCAGAGCCTGAGCGTCTTCGCGACGGCCCACCAGCTGGGGCAGGTGCTCACGCCGGTCGCGGGCGCCTACGCTCCGTACGTATTCTGCGTCGGTCTGATCGCGGCGGCGTTCATCGCCCTCATCGTGATCTCGATGGCGAGCGCCTGGGGCATCGGCGAGTCGCTGGGGATGGACAAGCGCTCGATCTGGATCGTCTACGTCGCCGAGAGCGTGCCCGGGGTGCTCGCGGCGCTGTTCGTTCCCGCCGCCGACCTCATCAGCATCGTGATCTACCTTCTCGTGTTCTTCGTCTTCATCCTGATCGGGCCGATGATCATGCTCGGCGTGATCGGGAGCGACCCCGAGATCATGGGGGACCTTGCGATGGGGACGACCCATCGGCGGGTCTACTGGGCGACGTTCGCCGCCGTCATCTCCACGGCCTGTGTCGCGGTGGCGTTCGCCTTCTAGTCCGCCTCGGCATTATCGAGAGCACGGCTCGGCCGGCCACGTCGGGGCCGCCGCACCCGGCCCCGGCGCGCTACGGCCGCGGGGGACCTAGGGAGGCTCGGCGCCGTCCCGGTTCCCGGCCGGTCGCTCCGCTCCACCGCGGAGCGTCGCTCCCCCGGGGCCGGCCGTGACGTACAGGTGGAGCTGGTCGCAGAGCCTGCGGAAGTACGCTCCCGAGCCGTCCCGGGCGTAGGAGGTGCGCAGCTGGCGCTCGAGCTCGGCGTCGGACCACGACGGGTCGACCTGTGGCGTGAACATGCAGCGGAAGACGAGGAACCGCCGGCCGTCGAGGTCGAAGCGGTCGGTCTCCTCGGCCCCGCAGAACGGGCAACTCGCCATCCGCCGCCCACGCGAGCGGCGGGAGAAATCGTTGGCGCCGGCCGGTTCAGTCGATGTAGCCGAGGGAGCGCAGCCGCGCCTTGAGCGCGCGCTCGTCCTCCTCCGTGAAGCCGGGACCCCCGGCCTCCTCCAGCAACCGGCCGAGCACG
>JASHSA010000142.1 GCA_030037035.1 Thermoplasmata archaeon | reverse complement strand
GAGCGGCCGCGCCCAGCGCGCGCACAGCCGTCGCATGATTGCGCGGGCGCTCGCGACCGAGAGCTGCTGCCCGACGATCGCGTGCAGGAGCGACTCGTAGACGTTCGCGTCCCTCGGCAGCCGAAGGCCGTGGAACCGTCGCTCGCTGCCGCGCAGGACCGGTTCGGCCCGGACGCACCGGTAGAACGCCTCGAGGCGGTCGTCGAGCGAGAACAGTGCGCGCGCAGCCTGCCGGGCCTCGGCCGGGCCCACGCCCCACGCCTCGACCGTCCAACGACCTCCGTTCGGCGCGACGGCGAGGACGTACGGCCGAGCCGGCGGTCCCCAGGCGCGCATCAGCCGTCGACCGTCGAACGCGAAGACGACCGACCGGGAGGAGTGCTCGAGCTGCGCGCGCTGCCGAGCCAGGGAGGCGAGCCGGGGCGGACCGAGGAGCGTTCGCACGTGCCCGGCCATCGACCGAGGAGGTAGCCGCCCGGCGTTTAGCGGGGCCCGTCACCGTTCGGCGTTCCTCGGTCGCGCCGTTGATGTTAAACTCTAACACGGCGATGGTCGGGGCCGCCCGCGATCGTCGATCGGGGGCGGGGGTGGGGGCGACGGGGGGCCTTGACCGATGGGCCATCGCCGCGCTGTTCGGCGGGGCCCTGCTGCTCGCGACCGCGCCGGTCCCCTCCGGGGCGACCGCCGCGACGACCCACGTTCTCCCGCTCTCCCCGGCGGGGGAGTGCGCTCTCGTCCTGCCGGCGTCCGGGGTCGAGGGCGTGCTCGGGATCGTCGGGGGCCCGCTGGGGAGCGGCGCGACCGCCGATGTGGTGCTGAACTACACGTACGGGGTGAGCTACAGCAGTTTCGACGTCTCGACCGGCTCGGTGGTCGCACGCGGCTGCGCGGAGCTCGAGAACCGCACCGTGACGGCCTCCGACGGGGCGTTCGCGTTCGTCCCCCCGGTCCCGAAGTCGGTCTGCGCCGGCACCCCGAACGGCACCGTCTGTACCACCTACGAGCGGGACTACGGCCCGATAGGGTTCGAGGTCGCCGGCGGGGCTCCCGCCGGCTACGCCCTCGTGACGAAGGGCCTCCTCGACAACTACACCCTCTCGCTCGTCTACGAGCTCGCGTCGGTCGCGATCTCGCCGGCGGGGCCGACGGTGACGACGTCGGTCAACGCCGTGACCGCCCTCACGGCGACGGCGTACGGAGCGACCGGCTCGGTCAGCACGCTGGCGCCGGAGCTCTCCTGGAAGGTCAACGGCACCGGCTGGGCGTTCTCCGGCCCGGCGAGCGGCGCGAGCGTCGACGTGCGGGGGGTCGACGGGGCCGCCGTCGGAACGGTCACGGTCCTGGCGAGCGCGGTCGTCGACGGCACGTCGCTCCCGCCGGTCACGTCGAGCGTGACGGTCGTCGCGATCGCGACGGCGATCGAGAGCGCCCAAGTGAACCGGACGTCGCTCGACGTCGGAGGGACCGCGCGGGTCAGCCTCGCGGCGGTCGGTGCGGCCGGGTTCGCCTACCGTGCGAGCGTCGACCCCGGTCTCGGTCTCGCGCCGATCGCCGCGTCGTGCACCGTCGGCGGCGCGTCGGAGGGGGCGGTCGCCGTCGACTGCACGGCGCTCGTCACCTACCCGGGCGCGGGCATCGCGCAGCCGACCGCGAACCTGACGAACGGCGACTCGACCGCCGACTGGCGGTTCCCGAACGTCACGGTGAACCCGCGGCCCGAGCTCGCGGTCGTCCCGACCGCGCCGGCCGGCTACGCGGGGCTGCCCACGACCGTCGAGGTGACCGTCGCCAACGGCTCCGGCTCCCGGCCGTTCTCGCTCGCCTGCCTCGCCGCCGGCGCCGGGCCCCCGACCTGCACGGCGGCGCCGGGCCCCAGCTGGAGCTTCGCGCCGACGTACCCGAGCCCGGGCAACTACAGCGCGCTCGCCTGGGCGGTCGACGCCGACGGGGAGAACGCGTCGACCGCGTTCGACGTGGAGATCGCGGCCCCGCTGAGCCTGGAGGCGATCCGCACGTCGGGGGGGAACGCGAGCGCCGGCGAGCCGCTCGGGCTCTCCGCCGTCGTCGCGGGCGGCCTGCTACCGCTCCGCTACTGGTGGAACGCCTCCTCCTTGCCGGAGCCGATCGCGAGCGGAACGAGTCGTTCGGACGGGGCGGTCGCCGTGACGGTCGTACCGAGCGCCGCCGGGGTGCTCGACGTCACGCTGGCCGTCGTCGACCGCCTCGGCACCGTCGTCCGGGAGGAGCTCCTCGTCCCGGTCGCCGCCGCCCCGGCGGTCTCCGTGAGGTGCGTGCTCGCACCCCCGGCGAACGCGGTCGTCGCCGGGACGCCGGTCGAGCTCGCCTGGGGTGCGTTCGACGCGAACGGCGCGCCCTCCCCGGAGTTCACGTCGACCGCGGAGCTGTCGGTGACCGCCGCGAGCGGACCGGTCCTCGCCTGGGTCAACGCGTCCGGGGCCGGCCCGCTCGCGCCGTTCGGCGGCGGCGTCTTCGGCGTTCCGGCGTCGGCGTGGATCGGCGGGGTGCTCAACGTGACCGTCACCGTCGGGAGCGCCACGACCGTCAGCGTCGCGCTGGACGGCGCCGGACTGCCGGGGCCGGTCGGCGCGGTCGACCTCGTCGTCGTCCCGGATCGGGCGAGCGTCCACCTCTTCGACCCTGCGGTCGCCCGGGCCGGCGACCGCGACAACGCCACGCTCTGGCGGGTCGCCGACCGGTTCGGCAACCCGGCCCCGGGAGCCCGACTGACGGTCGAGCTCGACTTCGGAGGGAACCGGACCGACGTCGTCGTGGCCGCGATCTCGCTCCCCGGTGGAGCGAGCGGGGTCTGGGTCAACTATTCGGCCCCCGGGGCCGCCTCCGGCGAGGTCACCGTCGAGGACGCCGCGGGGGCGGTCGTCCTGGGCCCGATCGAGGTCCCGGCGGCGCCCGGGTCGGCCGCGAGCGGCCCGGCGATCGAGGCGGTCGCGACGGCCGTTCCGCTCGGCGCGATCGGCGTCGTGGCGCTCGCGGTCGTCCGCCGGCGACGGCGGTCCCGCGGCGCAGAGTCCGACGAGCAGGCGCTCCGGGCCCTCGCCGAGGGTCGTGCGCAGGCGGTCGAGCTCGTCCGGCGCGCCGGGGCGGTCGACCTCGCCGGGATCGAGGCGGCGTGGAGTCCCGCGCCGGCCCCTCCCGCGCTCGCCGACTGGCTCGCCTCCCTGGTCGCCGACGGTACGCTCAGCGCGAAGCTCGGCGCGCAGGGGCGCGCGCAGTTCTGCCTGCCGAGCTCGGCGGCCCCCCCGCAGGTGACGCTCGACCCGGAGGCGCTCGACCGCAGCCTGCGTCGACGGGACGGCGACCTCGAGGACGACCGACCGGGGGACGGCCCCCGCTAGGCGTTCGGCTCGCGCCCGACGAGGTCGTAGTAGCGGTACGCCGCCTCGCCCGCGCCGAAGCAGTAGCGCAGCGTCGTGAAGCCGTGCTTCAGCTCCGCCGCGAGGGCGGCGACCTCCTCGACGGAGCGGCCCCGGTGGAGGAGCGCGTCCATCAGCTCGGCGATCCGGCCCATCTCCCGCTCGCCCATCCCGACGCGCGTCACCTCGGGGGTCCCGAGGCGGATCCCGCCCGGCTGCTTCGGGCTGCGGTCCCCCGGCAGGAGGTTCTTGTTGGCGATGATCCCGGCGTCGGCGAGGCGCCGGGCGACGTCGGCGCCGCCCCCCTCGCGCACGACCCGGACGGCGAGCGTGTGGGAGCGGGTGAAGCCGAGCTCCGCCGCGAGGACGTCGAACCCCTTGTCGTGGAGCGCCTGGGCGAGCGCGCGCGCGTTCGCGACCGTGCGCCGGGCGTACTCCCGGCCGAACTCGAGGTGCTCGGCGAGGCTGACCGCGAGCGCGGCCATCGCGTGGAGGTGGTGGTTGCTCGTCACGCCGGGGAACGCGCCGGAGCGCAGGCGCTGGACGACGGCGTCGTCGCGCGTCTCGGCGAGCAGGATCCCGTGCTGGGGCCCGGGGAGCGTCTTGTGGGTCGACGCGCTCAGCACGGTGCACCCCTCGCGGAGCGGGTCCTGGAACTCCCCGCCGGCGATCAGGCCGAGGACGTGCGCGGCGTCGTACCAGCCGGTGGCGCCGACCTCCTCGAGCGTCGGGCGGAGCTCGTCGAGCGGCATCGGGAACAGGAACAGCGAGAGGCCGAACAGGCAGAGCTTCGGCCGCTCCGCGCGGAGGATCTCGCGCGTCCGCGCGACGTCGATCGTCATCCGGGCCTCGTCCCACGCGTAGTAGACCGGCCGCACCCCCCGCAGGCCGAACGCGCCGAACGCGGCGCTCGAGATGTGGGCGCCGTCCGCGAGGCGGCTCGTGCCGACCGGCGCGCCGGGCTCGGCGAGCGCCTTCAGGACCGCGAGGTTCGCGACCGTGCCGGAGATCGGCCGGACGTCGGCGAACGAGCAGCGGAACAGGCGCCGGGCGAGCTCGAGCGTCAGGTTCTCGATCCGGTCGACGAGCTCGTTGCCTTCGTAGTAGCGCTCGCCGGGGAGCCCTTCCGCGTAGCGGGAGTGCAGGTCGGAGACGAGCAGCTCCTTCGCGTACGGGGAGAGCAGGTTCTCGCTCGCGATCAGCGGGATCGACCGCTCGAACCGGGCGGAGTGCTGCCGCGCCAGGTCGCGCACCGTCCGCACGGCCGACGCCATCTCGCCGGGCGCGGGCGCCCCGGCCGGCACCCCCACCCCCCCGTTTCCACTGGAGTTCTCGGTCATCGGGGACGGGCGCCGACACGCCGGAGCCGGGCGCCGAGCGCGTCGCAGGCATATAGGCGGGCCGGACCTCCGACGGCGATGGCGTCGCCGGAGCCGCCCGCGCCCCGCTGGCCGCTCCAGCGCCGGTTCCCGGTGGCGTACCACGACCTGGACGTCCTGCGCCACCTCAACCACGCCGCCTACCTGCCGATGATGGAGACGCTCCGGTGCGGGTACTACCTCGACGTGATCGGGCGAGAGGACCCGGCCGAGCTCGACATCATCGTCGCGGAGGCGTGCTGCCGCTACCTCGTGCCGGTCCGCTACGGCGTCGAGCTCGTCGGCGAGGTCGCTCCGGTGCGTCCGCTCGGGCGCACGAGCTTCACGCTCGCCTACCGGTTCACCGACGCCTCCGACGGGGCGACGACCGCCCTCGGACGCACCGTGCTCGTGACGTACGACTACGCCCGCGGCGCCAAGCGCGAGATCCCCCCGGAGCGCCGGCGTCGGTTGGAGGCCGACGCGCTAGGGCCCGAGCAAACCGGCTGGGAGCCCGTTCCCCGGCGCTCCACGCGCAACGGGGGGGCGGGGGTCGACGACCGTCACGGTCGTCGCCGCTCCGGCCGGCCGTAGCCCGGGTGCGGGATCGGCTCGCCCGGCCGCGTCGGCGGGGGCCACGGGACCGGGTCGACGTAGCCGGCGTCGTCCAGGACCGTCTCGATCCGGTAGACGATCCCGCTGCCCGCGAGGGCGCGGTGGACCTTCTCGAGCATCGTCCGGAACTCGTCGACCGTCTGCCAGGAGAACAGGAGGTCGTGCGGTCCGCTGACGAAGTCGACCCCGGCGAGCTCGCGGACCTTGGAGACGACGTCGAGGGCGGCGTCGCTCTCCGACGAGAAGAACAGGTCGACGTACGTGCGCACGGGGCCCCTCAGTCCGTCGGCCCGCGCCCGAACGCCGGGTGCCGCGACGGTCCGGCGTGGATCGCGGGGGGCCAGGGGATCGGCTCGACGAACTGCGGGTCCTCGGCGACCGTCTCGATCCGGTACTTCGTCCCCGTGCCCTGGACGGCGTCGTGGAGCTGGCGGAGGACGCGTCGGAACTCCTCGACCGTCGACCACTCGAAGACGAGGTCGTGCGCGCCGACGATCGGCACGAGCCCGATGCGGTCGCGGACCCGCTCGGCGACGTCGATCGGGCTCGCGCCGTCCGGGGAGAAGTAGAAGTCGACGTAGCTGTGCATCGCTCGCGGCGGAAGAGACGTGGGCGCCGCCTCTTCAACCTGTCGCGCCGCCGGGCGTGCTAGGCCGGCAGGATTGCCGCCCGAAGGGACCGCACGGAGACCCCGCGCGCCCCTCGGCCCCGTCACCCCGCCAGCGTCGACGGGTCACGGTAAGGCTGCTCCCGTCAGGACCTGACCCGGTGCCCGTGATGGTTACCCGCTAGGGCGCTCCTCCGAGCACCCGTCGCGGGACCCGCGGCCCGACGGAACAGAGCGTCTACGGAGCCACGCGGGACGCGCAACCCCTTCGAACGTCGCTCCTGCCTGTCACCCCCGCTAAGGACGGTTTCGGTGTGTAAGGGGACGCCCAACCCCCCGGTCTAGCCTAGCGCCGAGAAGGACGGGGGGCTCGTACATAGAGCTTCGCCCACGCCGAGCGGGGGCAGCCCGTCCGGGCCGGGGGCGTGCCGCTCCTAGCGGATGTGCTCGAGGCTGAACGACCCGAGGTTGAACGAGCGCTTGGTGAACGTGTAGCCGATCCAGCTGCGCGCCTGCGCCTCGCCGAGCCCGCGGACGGCGAGGAACGTCTTCATCTGCTCGAGCTTGAGATTGAGCGAGCCGTCGACCATGTGCTCGAGCGCCTCGAGGTCGGCCTCCGCGTGCATCCCGCTCTCGAGCTCGTAGTAGCCGACCGCCCCGTCGAGCTTCCGCCGGCCGACGAACGGCTGCAGGAAGCGGAACGTGGCGGCGGTGTCGAGGACGGCGGTGACGGTCGAGACCGACTCGAAGACCAGGCGGTACGTCGAGAACTTCTCCTTGAACTGCTCGGCGTAGCCGTCGACGGCCTTCGACAGCTGGTCGAGCACGCCCCGGTCGTTCGACGAGAGGAACCGCACGCCCGGCACGGAGGTCGCCGGCGCGCCGACGGCGAGCGAGTAGAGGTCGACGAACCGCAGCAGGCCCTTGCGCTCGGCGTCGGCCGTCGCGGGATAGAGCTGGAGGAGGTCGTCGCGGACCTGGCCGTAGGTCTTGTCGGTGACGACCCAGATCGACGGGATCTCCTGGCGGAGCCCCTCGGTCGAGAAGAGCCGGGCGAGGGTATCCTTGCCCGAGTGCGCCGGGCCGTTGACGAGGAGCTGCGAGCCCGCGAGGAAGCCGCCGTAGAGGAGGTCGTCGAGGCGCCGCACCCCGCTGCGCACGCGCGCCGCCGAGGCGTCCTTCACGCTGTCGGCGTGGAGCTTCTCGGCGTCGGCGGTCGCCGTCGACGACGTCAGGCGCTCGAGCTCCCGCACGCGCTCGGCGAGGAGGCTCTCGCGCCCGCGGAGCTCCTCCTCCTTCTTCGCGAGCTCCTGCTGCCGCGCCTCCAGGAGGTCGGCCGGCTTCGGGCCGGTGACGGTCCCCGCGCCGAGCTCCTTGCGGGTCTCCTCCAGCCGCCGCGCCTCGATGTCGAGCGCGCGCCGCCGGCTCTCGAGCTGCTGGTCGTAGGCGGCGAGCTCGCGCTCCTTGAACTCGAGCGGGGTCTTGCGCCGCTCGATCTCCTCGGTCGCGAGGCGGATCTCCTCGAACTTCGCGCGCAGCTCGTTCTCGCGAGCGACCAGGTCCCGGTCCCGCTGCGCCGCCTCCTCGAACTGGCGGGCGAGGCGCGCCTCGACGGCGCCGCCGGTCTGCGCCGCGGCCTTGCCCTGCTCCCGGGCCTGCTCGAGCTCGGCGGTCAGCCGTCGCGCCTCGCCCTCCAGGTGGACGACGCGCCGGCGGAGCTCGGTCTCCCGATCGATGTACTGCTGCTCGCGGGCCGCGAACTCGCTGTCGCGGGGCTCGCCCGGAACGGCCGCGGAGGGGCTCCCGTCGCCGGCAGGAGCCGCCGCCTCGCGCGGCGCGGGATCGGCCGAGGGGGCGCCGGCGTCGCCGAGCGCGGCGAGGCGCTCCCGCAGCTGGGCCAATTCCTCCTCCTGGGCGTGGAGGGCCGCCTCGCGCTCCTTCGCCTCGCGGGAACGAACGTACTTGATCACCGCGATCGAGCCGCGCTTGACGTGCTCGACCTGGTCCTCGAGCTGCTTGCGCCGCGCCCGCTCGTCGTAGAGCTGGCGCTGGAGCTCCTGGGCCTCCTGGATCATCGACGCCGGGTCGAACTGCTCGCTCTTCACCCGGTCGAGCAGCCCCGTGAGCCATCGGACGACCGTCTCCTCCCGTTCGACGACCGACGCGGGGACGGCCGGCTCGCCGGCCGGGGACGCGGGCGCTCCCTCGCGGGGAGGCGCCGTCGTCGGAGCCGGCGCGGGGCCGGACGGGGGGAGGTCGGAGGCGCGGATCCACTCCTCCATCGCGCGGTCGTCGCCCTCGACCCAGCGGCGGAGGACGTCGGCGGAGGCCTTGCCGCTCGCGGCGACCTTCGGGCGGCGCGCCCGATCGCTCTTGCCGACCGAACCGACCCAGCGCTGCACGATGCGGTCCGGGTCGGCGGCGAGCTCGGCCGGAGGCGACGCGGGGACGGCGGCGCCCCGGGCGACCGCGTCCCGGTCGGCCGGGGAGAGGCCGAGCTGGCCGAGCTCGTCGGCCGAGAGCCCCCGCGCGGCCTCCGGCGTGTCGTGGCCGGCCTCGATCAGCCGACGGGCCCCGTCGGCGCTGACGCCGAGCGCCTGGGCGAGCTCTCCGGCGCGCGACGCCACCGCCTCGGCGACCGTCGCCGCCCCATCGGCGGAACCCTCCATGGGACCGGGACCGTCTCTAGCGAGGCGGAGGCTCATAATACCGCCCCCGGACCCCGCGCCGCCGGAGCGGCGGGAAACGGGGCGGCCGAGCCACCCTTTATACCGACGGCGTTCGGGGCGTCGTGGACGCGGAGCGCCGCGCCGCGCTGATCGCCCGCCACACCGCGGAGGTCCTGACCCCGGACGACCTCCGGGCGCTCGTCGAACGGAGCGAGCACCCCCGCGCCTACATCGGCTTCGAGCCGAGCGGCGCGCTGACCGTCGCCCACCTGATCCCGGCGCGGAAGATCCTCGACCTCGCGGCGGCCGGCTGCGACGTCACCGTCTTCCTCGCCGACTGGCACGCCTGGATCAACGACAAGCTCGACGGCGACCTCTCGCGGATCGCGGCGGCCGGCCGCGCGATGGAGGCGACGTTCCGGGCGCTCGGCGCCGGGGGCGAGCGCGTGCGGTACCGCTGGGCGCACGAGCTCACCGGCGCGTCGGAGTACTGGGCGAGGGTCGTGCGCGTCGCGCGGGCGACCTCGCTCGCCCGCACGCGCCGGGCGATGTCGATCCTCGGGCGCGCCGAGGACGAACCGAACCTCGACACGGCGAAGCTGTTCTACCCGGCGATGCAGGCGGCCGACATCTTCGAGATGCAGGTCGAGCTCGCCTACGGCGGCCTCGACCAGCGGCGCGCCCACGTCCTCGCCCGCGAGGTCGCCCACCGCTACGGCTGGCCGGCCCCGGCGGCGATCCACACCCCGCTGCTCTCCTCCCTGCGGGGCGGCGGCCGGATGGACCCGGTCGAGGGGCTCGTCGAGGGGAAGATGTCGAAGTCCGACCCGGGCTCGTCGATCCCGCTCGCGAGCCCGCGCGAGGAGATCGCCTCGAAGATCGCCTCCGCGTTCTGCCCGGCCCGCGCGCTCGACGGCAACCCGGTCGTCGAGGCGGTGCGGTACATCGTCTTCCCCTGGGAGGGCCGCCTGGCGATCGACCGCGCCGAGCGGCACGGCGGCGCGCTCGCCTTCGAGGAGCTCGGCGCGTTCGAGACGGCGTGGTCGGAGGGCCGGGTCCACCCCCAGGACCTCAAGGGCGCGGTCGCGGCGGCGCTCGACCGGCTCGCCGAGCCGGTCCGCCGGGCGCTCGCCGCGCATCCGGAGCTCGGCCCGGCGTCGTTCGCGACGTCGACCGGCCCCGCCGCTCCCTGAGCCCGCGGCCCTGCCGGACGGCCGGCAGCGTCGGCCCGGCGAGCGCTCCGGCACGCTTATGTAGACCGACCGCTCCGAGGGGCCCCGCCCGTGAGCCGAGGACCCTTCGGGGTTCCGCTGACGCGAGGAACCATGGCGCGACCGATCTACGTCCGGTTCGAGACCCCCGACGACCTCGCCGAGAAAGCCCTGCAGCTCGTCCAGGTGGCGAGCGAGACCGGCAAGGTCCGGGTCGGCACCAACGAGGTGACGAAGTCGAGCGAGCGCGCCGAAGCAAAGCTCGTCGTGATGGCCGAGGACGTCGACCCGGTCGAGATCCTCGTCCACGTGCCGATGCTCTGCGAGGAGAAGCG
>JASHSA010000019.1 GCA_030037035.1 Thermoplasmata archaeon | reverse complement strand
GGCCGCGGGCTCCTGCGGCTGCTCGCCCCGACCCCGATCCCCTGGCCCGCGCGGCTCGCGCGGCCGCCCGTCCCCGTGCGGCTCCTCGCGTTCCCATCGCCGCGGTCGGACGCGTTCACGTTCACGCTCCTCTACCCGGCCCGTCGGCTCCCCTGGCGCCGTGAGGAAGTGATCCTCCTCTCGGAAGGCCTGCTCGGGGGCCTCGAGGCGGCCGAGGTCGAGGCGGTCGTCGCGCACGAGCTGGGGCACGTGCGCGACTACGACGGCCGCTACCTGACGTTCCTGAGGACGTTCGCGCGCCTGATGCGCTGGGACCCGTTCCTTGCCGCGGTCGCCTCGAGGCTGACCCGCCGCGAGGAGTTCCGCGCCGACGACGCGGCGGTCGAGCTGACCCGCCGACCGCGCGCCCTCGCCCGGGCGATCTACAAGGCAAGCTCGCTCCCCTCGTCCGCCCCGGGGGCGCTCGCCGGCCTTCTCGGACCGGGAGGGGCGCGGGGCCACCGCCAGGCGCTCGAGCGGATCCGCCGCCTCGTCGCCCTCGCCGAGTCCGGAGGGTTCGAGGAGGAGGGCGGTGCGTAGCGGAACGCTCCCGCTCCGCCCGTCGTTCGCTGCGGCGCTCGCGCTCGTCGTCCTGCTCCTCGCCGTCGCGCCGACCGGCCGCGCGGCCGGCCCGCCGACGGCGCCGCTCGCGCTCGACCGCGACCTGCTCTCCAACCTCTCCGCCCCGAGCGTCGCCCCGGGCGGGACGTCGGTCGTCTCGTTCCGTCTCGCCGACCCGTCGTGGTTCGGGGAGCTGAAGAACGTCACCGTCGAGCTCGAGCTCTACGCCCTGAACGGCTACCCTGGCGACGACGTGGAGAGCCTCCCGGTGTCGGGGGCGCCTGTGCTCGACGCGGGCGGCCTCTCGGGTCGGGGCGTCAACCTCACGCTCGCGACCGTCCCCCCAGGAAGCAGCACCGACGGCTCGGCGTCGTTCGCGACGAGCGCCTCGACGCCGACCGGGACGTACGCGATCCGCACGAAGGTGACGTTCACGGAGAACGGGAGCGCCTACCGCTTCGAATCGAGGGGATGGTTCAGCGAGAGCGCGTGGGAGAACGCGACGACCGGCACCGGCGGCGCGGCGACCGTCAACGCCTCCCGGCTCGGCGTCTCCGGGATCGTTCCCGAGACCGCGGTCTACGTCGCCCCGTCCGACTGGCCGTGGGCGATCGGCGCGCTGCTCGCCGTCGGCTTCGTCCTGGTCGGCCTCGGGGCGTGGCTCTACTTCCGCAGGGGACCGGGCTCGAGGTCGGGGGCGGCGAAGCCGGCCCCGGCCGGCGCGACGAACGCGCCGAGCGCTTTCGGCAGCAGGCGCAGCAGCCCCGGCGACTCCCGCAGCAGCTGACGCGCGACGTGGCTCGGGAAGTCGATGTCGCCGAAGGCGACGATCGTCCCTCCGAGCCCCCCGGACCGCAGGACGTCGACGAGCGCGTCGAGCTCCCGGTCGCTCAGCCGCACGAAGACCCGGCGGAGATAGAGCGCCCGTCGGAACTCGTCGCCCAGCTCGGCGTCGAACGCCCTCGCGTAGCCGTCGAGCCGGCGCTCGGAGAGGTCGTCGTCCGCGAGCGCGCCCGCCGCCGTCTCCGCGGCGAGCTCGGCCGCCCGCATCCCGGTGAAGATCCCGCCGCCGCTGAGCGGCTTCACCTGCGCGGCGGCGTCGCCGACGAGGACGACGCGCCGGCCGACGACCTTCGGGAGCCGGCCGATCGGGATGCCCGCCGCCAGGAGCGCCGTCGGGTTCCGCAGCGGTCGGCCGAAGCGGCGAGCGAGGGCGGCGAGGAGCCGCTCGTAGTAGGCTCGGGCCGTCGTCCCGTCGGCGTCCGCGGCGACGCCGACGCGCGCGCCCCCCTGACCGTCCGGGATCCACCAGCCGAACAGCCCGGGCGCGATCGACCGGCCGAGGTAGACCTCGACGGTCTCCGGGTCCCCCGGGCTCACCGGGAACTCCGCCTCGAACGCCGGGAGGATCTCGACCGGCCGGCGGAGCCGGAACGCCCGGGCGACCGCGCTCGCGACGCCGTCGGCCCCGACGACGAGTCGAGGTACCAGCTCCTCCGCCGTGCCGTCCGGTCCCCGGAGGCGGACCCGGACCCCCCCGTCCTCGTCGGCGACGCGGGCGTCGAAGCGCGTCGAGGTCCGCACCTCCACGCCGGCGGCCGCCGCGCGGTCGGCGAGATGGACGTCGAGGCCGGCCCGGTCGATGACGAACGCCCTCGGCTCCTGGGCGCGGAAGTCGACCGAGCGGAGGCTCGGTCCGAAGACGGTCGCCCCCCGGACCTCCCGGCGCACGACCGCAGGCGCACCGGCGAGGTCGAGTACCCGCCGGGAGACGAGCCCCGCGCACTGCACGGGGTGCCCGACCCGCGGGTGCTCCTCGATCATCAGGACCCGGTGGCCGGCCCGCGCGAGGCGCCAGGCCGCGGTCGAACCGGCCGGGCCGGCGCCGACGACCAGCGCGTCGACCCGCCCGGTCGGGGAGGGGGTCGCTGCCATGCTAGCCGACCGGCGGCGGGGCGGCGGCGACGCGCCGTTCGGCGGGGGACTCCCGCCAGGGGGTCGTGACGAGGTCGGTCCGCTGGCGGGGCTGGACCCCCGAGGCGGCGACGCTGACGTGCACGCCCAGGCGGTGCGCGAGGAGTCCGGTCCAGGCGATCATCGCCCCGTTGTCGACGCACAGCGAGCGCGGCGGGGCGAACATCGTCCCTCCTCGGCCCTCGACCATCGCCCGGACCATCCCCTGAAGTCGCTGGTTGCAGGCGACGCCCCCGCCGAGGACGACCCCTTCGCCACGAAGGTGCGCGAGCGCACGCTCGGTGATCTCCGTGAGCATCGCGTAGGCGGTCGCCTCGACCGAGTAGGCGAGGTCGGGCCGAGGGACGCCCCGGGCCCGGAGCGCGAGCGTGGCGGTCATCATGCCGGAGAACGCGACATCCATCCCGTGGACGGAGTACGGGAGCGGGTGGAGCTCCCGCCCCTCGAGGGCCTCCCGCTCGAGCGCCGGGCCCCCCGGGAACGTCCCCCCGAACTCGATCCAGAGCTTGTCGAGGAAGTTGCCGATCCCGACGTCGAGCGTCTCTCCCAGGACCCGGTAGCGGCCCCGAGCGTAGGCGATCACCTGGGTGTTGCCGCCGCTCGCATAGAGCAGGATCGGGTCGTCGAGGCCGCTCAGGACCCGGGCGATCTCGACGTGCGCGACGCAGTGGTTCACGGGCACGAGGGGCCGGCGCCAGGCCATCGACAGCATCCGGCCGACCGTCGCCCCGGCGCGCAGGCACGGGCCGAGGCCGGGTCCCTGCGCGAACGCGACCGCGTCGAGCTCGCTCGGCCGCACCCGGCCCTCCTCGAGCGCCCGTCCGACCAGCTCGGGGAGCACGTCGACGTGGTGGTTCGCCGCCTCGCGGGGGTGGATGCCGCCGTGCTCGGGCCGGTGCATCGACGAGGCGAGGGCGAGAACCTTCGCCGTCTCGTCGACGACGCCGACCGACGCGGTGTGGGCGGTCGACTCGATCCCGAGGACCAGCATCGCTCGAAGGAGGTCGCTTCGCGTATAGGCACGCCGGAGGGCGGCCGCCTCACTCCTCCGTCGACTCGACGCGGAAAGAGACGCGGGCGCCCCGGAGCGCGGCCTGGACGCGGTCGGCGAGCTCGAGCGTCTCCCGCACCGTCGCCTCGCGCCCCCAGTCGTAGACGAAGTCGTAGCCGTCCGACTCGGGCCGGAACCCGAGGCTCTCGAGGGTCTCGGCGACGGTCGAGTACGTCGAGCCCTCGCTGCTGAACTGGAGCAGGAGGTGGGTCTGGGTCATCGGTGCGGTCCCGGAGCGGCCGAGTAGCCCGTCCCTCGCGCAAAAGGTCTGCGGAAGCCGGGCCGACCGCAGCGCGGGCGGGGACGCCGCGTCGGCTCCTGCGAGCCGCGCGGCGAGACTATCCCGGCGGGACGTCGCCGTCGTCGCCCGTCGTCTCCTCCTCCGCTCCGCCCGGCCTGCCCCGATGGGAGGTCACCCATGCGGCGACCCCGCGCCGGATCTGGCCCATCTCCGACGGGGCGAGGAGGAGACGCCCGACCGCGAGCAGTTCGTCGTCCTCGCCGACGAGGAGCGCGGTCGAGCCCGGCACGAGCGCCGGGTCGGCGGCGACGACGAACTTCGAGAACAGCGAGCGTCCTTCCCGGACGAACGGTGCGGCGTCCGCGGCGACGACGACCCTCGAGCGGCCCGGCTCGGTCGCCGCGAGGAGCAGCTCGCCTCCCCGGAGCGTCGGCCGGGGGAGCGCGTCGTTGCCGAGCACGAACGCGACCTCGCCCTGCGCGTGCAGCCGCCGCAGCCGGCCGGTGCGCCGGGAGCGCTCGGCCGAGAGGCCGCCGGCAAGAGCCCGGGCGGCCGCGGCGCCGAACTCCCAGCGCAGGAGCCGCTCGACCTGGCGTCGCGTCCACCGCTCGGTCCAGCCGGACCGCAGGTCGAGCTCCGGCGCGACCGCGAGGAGGTGGTGACGCAGCTCGGCGGGGCGGACGAGACGGCCGGGGGGCGTGAACTCGTCGACCCCGAGGTACGGCCCGACCGGGTACAGCTCGGTCAGTTCGATCGGAACGCTCCCCAGCGGCGTCGTGCAGTCCCACTCGAGCGCAGCACCCTCGCGGTCCTCGGCGGGGATCCAGTCGAGGTACTCGTCACGGAGAGGGACCCTCGGGAGCGTCCGGGGCGCGGAGAATCCCGCGCGATACGCCTCGAGCCGAGCGCGGAACCGCGCCGCGGAAGGACGGGCCGCGCTCCACGGACCGGTCTCCCGGAACACGCGCCGACTCTCGGGCTCGGTCGGCCAGAACAGCTCCGGGGCGCCCCGCAGCTCCTCCATCCCCGCCCGCAGCGCAGGGTGCGCGACGGCGCGACGCTCGGCGAGCTCCCAGAGCGTGCCGTCCCGGACCGCCTGACGGACCCGAGCGACCTCCTCCAGCGAGACGAGAAGATTGTGCCGGGCCGTCGCCGCCTCGCGGGGGCCGTTCGGCCAGCCGGCGACCTCCGCGAGCGGGTGCTCCGCGCAGAGCTCGCAGCGGCAGAGCGGCTCGCGTACCGAGGCGAGGTCGACGGTCCCGTGCGGGAAGAGCAGCTTGCCCCGCCGCGCGAACTTGTGGTAGGCCGAGGAGTCGAAGAGGTCGACGCCGAAGAGCGCCGCGAAGGCGAACGTCATCGGATGCCCGGTGCCGAAGAGGTGGACGGCCGCCCCGGGCTCGAGACCCGGGCGCGCGGCCCGGAGCACGCGGGCGAGCTCGCGGAAGCGGTACTGCTCGAGCAGAGGGACGACGCCGCCGACGGCCAGGACCTCGCCGAGCGCGCTCGCCTCCCGGGCGGA
>JASHSA010000141.1 GCA_030037035.1 Thermoplasmata archaeon | reverse complement strand
TTTGCAGGTAAGCAGAACGTTTCAGAAACATTCGTAATACCACGGAAGGTTACGACTACTCCTTACCTGCGTGCGAGGAGGCCCCGTTCCGCCACGAGAGGAGGGAACAGGACCCCCGGGGCCGGCAGTCGTCCGACACGGCCGGCCCGTGCCTGCGTTCGCGCGAGGAGGCGGCCGGGATCGATCCGGCCGGACGGTTCGAGGTCGGGAGCGCGCTCCCGGACCGCGCTGCGGGAGCCCGCTAGGGCAGGTAGTCGCGGGGGAGGGTCCGGAGCTCGCGGAACGTCTCCACGGCGGTCGAGACGAACCGCTCGACGTCCTTGTCGGTGTGCGCGCTCGAGAACGTGATCCGCTCGTAGTTGTCCGGGTGGACGTAGATCCCCCGGTCGAGCAGCAGCTGGTGGTGGCGCAGGTAGAGGTTCCAGTCGATCTGCAGCGCCTCGCGGTAGTTGACGATCTTCTTCCGCCGCGTGAAGAAGAACTGCAGCATCCCGGGGACCGACTGGACGAGGACGTTGACCTTCGCGTCGCGCGCCGCCTCCTCGAGCCCCTTCTCGAGGCGCTCGGTGAGGTGCGCGAGCTTCGCGTAGAGCTCGCTCCCGCCGCGGTGGAGCATTTTCAGGTTCGCGAGCGTGCCGGCCATGGAGAGGTTGTTCGCGAAGTACGTCCCGCCGAAGCTGATCCGCCCGGGCGCGATCATGTCCATGTACTCCGCCTTGCCCGAGACCGCGGAGACCGGCACGCCGCCGCCGAGCGCCTTCGCCCAGCACGAGAGATCCGGCTCGACCTTGTAGAGCTGCTGGGCGCCCCCCGGGGCGACCCGGAAGCCGGTGAAGACCTCGTCGAAGATGACGAGCATGTCGTTCTGGTGGGCGACCTCGACCAGGCGCTGGAGGAACTCGGGCGCCGGCGGGATGACGCCGGAGTTCGCCATCACGGGCTCGAGGATGACGGCGGCGAGCCGGTCGCGGTAGCGTCGCACCATGCGCTCGAACGCCGTGATGGAGTTGTACGGGGCGACCAGGACGTAGTCGGTGACCCCGGGCGGGATGCCGGCCGAGTTCGGCAGCGGCCGGGGGTACTCGTCCAGGCCGGAGACGACCGGCGGCGCCTCCGCGCTGATCAGCGCGAGGTCGTGCTGGCCGTGGTAGTGGCCCTCGAACTTCAGGATCGCGTCCTTGCCCGTGACGGCCCGGGCGATCCGGATCGCGTTCATCGTCGCGTCCGAGCCGTTCGAGCAGAACGCGACGCGCTGCGCGTTCGGGACCATCTTCTGGAACATCTTTGCGACCTCGATCTCGAGCGCGGTCGGGCTCGCGAAGTGCAGGCCGAAGGCGATCGCCTCCTGGATCGCCTTGACCTGCTCGCTCGGGGCGTGGCCGTTGATCAGCACCCCGTAGGCGAGGTTGAAGTCGAGGTACTCGTTGTCGTCCTCGTCCCAGACGCGCGCGCCCTTGCCCCGCGCGAGGAACGGCGGGACGGGGTCGTACGAGGCGACCCGGATCACCGAGCTCGACGAGTTCGGGATCCGCTCCTTCCCTTCCGCGAACAGCCTCGCGCTCTTCTTCAGCTTCGGGACGAGCCGGGCGATCGGGATCGGCAGCGGGACCGGCTCCCCCTCCGGAACGAGCGGAGGCGTCTCGACCGGCACCTCCTTCTTGATCGGCGGGGGAGCCTCGGGCGTCGCCGGGGCCGGCGCGACGACCTTCGCGGGGTCGACCGTTCCCTCGGCGCTCAGGCGCGGCCCGGGGCGAGACCCCGCGACGACCGCCGGCGGCGACGGCAGGGGGGCGATTTCGGGGTCCGCCATGCAGAACGCATCTCCGGCGGGTCGTTCACCCCGGGGTGCGTATATATAGATGCGCGAGCCGCCGAAGCGGTACCGTTACCACGAAACCCTGGCACGGGATGCGTGAACGCACTAGGGATTCGTCGATCGACCCCTATCTTCGTGTCGTCTGAGGGGTCCTTTCGACGTAGAATCACGCAGGACCCTGCGAAGTTCACGCATTTCGTGCCGTTCGGCCGGGCAGCGACGGATCCGGAGGGACGATCGCCGTCTCGATGCCCCGACGCGCCAGCTCGCGCCGGAACGACGCGGCCGGAACGCAGCGCTCCGGGGGCACGACCCCCTCGGCGGCGATCTCTCCGCGGGCGATCATCTCCGCGCCGATCGCGCCGGCCGTGCCGACGGCATACTCCGTCGCCGAGAGGTGCCACGGCGGCCACGGAGGGAAACGCGCGAGCGCATGGTGGACGGCCGGCCGACCCCCGATCGTCCCCCGGAGCTCGATGTCGAGGACCTCCCAGTCGTCGATCGTCGCCCCGGGCGCCGGGCCCAGGAGGTGCTCCCGGCGCAGCAGGGCGACGGTGAACTCCCGCGGCACGACCTTCGTCCCCCCGACGTCGACGGGACTCTCGGAGCCGAGGCCGAGCTGGCCGAGGACCCGGAGCAGCTCGATCCCGGGGCCCCCCTCCTTCCACTCGCAGTGCCGCAGCCCCTTCCCGGCGAGGCTCGCCGGGAGCGTCGCCGGCTCCGAGTGGAGGGTCCGGTAGACCTTGGTGCGGCCGACCGGCTCGGCGAAGTCGTGCTCCTCCGCTCCGCTCATCGGCGGGAACTCCCGGTAGCTCCCCTCGTCGAAGACGACCGCCGGGCGGACCATCTCGTCCAGGAACGTCGTCGGCGACCAGGTGAACGACAGTTCCGGGCCTCCGCTCGCGAGGTCCCGCCAGCCGTCGCGGAGCACCACCGACTCGAGGCGGTCGAACGGCTCCGCGGCGGCGGCCGCGAGGACGTTCGAGACGCCGGGGACCTGGCCGAGTCCCGGGATCGCCAGCAGCTTCGCGTCGCGGAAGCGGCGGTCCAGCTCGAGCTGCCGTCGCGTCGTGTGGAAGAGGCCGCCGAAGTCGAGGTACGGGACGCGCGCCTCCAGCGCGGCCGCCATCGCCTCGAGGTTGAACGCGTACGGCGCGGCGTTGACGACGACCGTGGCGCCGCGGAGCAGCGCGGCGGTCGCCGGACCGTCCCGGAGGTCGAGCGCGACGGCGCGGGCGCGGGCCCCCGCGGCGCTCGCCGCGGCGCCGGCGAGCTCGACGTCGACGTCGGCCGC
>JASHSA010000018.1 GCA_030037035.1 Thermoplasmata archaeon | reverse complement strand
GCCGTCGCTGGCCCCGACGCGTCTACGAGCGCCGCGAAGGCCGCCGTGAGTCCGGCCGGGGCGTCGACCGCCGGCTCGCTAGGCGCGTCGGCGCGTGGCCGGCACGCGGGCCCCGAGCTCGAGGCGCCGACGATCTTCCCGCCGAACCCCCACCGCGACCTCTCGCCCGGGGCGTCGCCCTCGCTGTCGACCCAGTTCGCCTCCTCGCCCGCCCCGATGGGCGTCTCGGACCTCGGCGTCCGCGACGGGACCCCGTACACGTACGCGACCGCCAGCTTCGAGGGTCAGCTCACCCTCACTTCGTTCTCCGCGTTCACGCCGACCAACGTCACGGACGTCGACTACCCGACCCCGGACTGGGCGGTCATCCAGCTCAACACGGTCGCGGTCAACGTCAGTCATTTCCCCGGGACGAAGGCCGGGACGTTCTGGATCCAGAACGGGGTCCACTTCAACGGCACGACGCTGCAGTTCGGGGACAACGTCTGGAACTTCTCCAGCCCGTCGTTCGACCTGCCGCCGTCGACGCTCAGCGGTACCCACGGGTCGGTCGTCGACAGCTACGTCTACGTCGGCTCGGCCGCGCCGATCGCCGTCACGCTCCCGCTGACGCTCGACCTCTACAACAACATCACGAGCAGCTCCGGCGGTCCGACCGTCGTGACGTTCGGCTACTACCTCAAGGACCCGACCGACACCTACGCCGGGGTCTACGACAAGGTGACGTTCGGCGGGAAGGCGACCTCCGCGCCGTCCCAGTTCGAGGTCAACGGCTCCGCGCTCAACCCCGCCGGCCTCTACTACGACTCCGAGCTCATCGTCGGCGGGAACGGCGGCGGCTCCAACGCGAACGTCCTCTCCCTCAACGGCACCGAGCGCCTGCTCCGCTGGAGCGGCGCGGCGTCGGCGTACCGCCCGATCCCTTCGGCGTACGACTTCGGCGCCGACTCCTCCGAGACGTCTCTCGGGATTGCCGAGGTCTACACGGGGACGACCGTGCGACTGACCCAGGGGCCGTCGTTCCTGTACGGGCTCTGGAACACGACCTCCGGGCCGATCGCCCCGGCGGCGCTCCCGGGGTGGATCGACGTCCGCCTCGCCGTCTCTCCGGACTACGCCCTCGTCTTCGCCACGAACTCGACCCTCGCCGACGGCGCTCTCGCGGCGGCCGACTACAGCTACGCGCCGAGCGACCGGGCCGGGGACCTCACGACCGACCTCCCCCCGCCGCCCACCGGGGTCTCGTACGTCTTCGCCGCCTGGGCCGACGGCTACGCCGGCGCCAACGTCTCCGTCAGTTCGAACGCGACCGAGCCGATCCCGCTCTCCCTCGCGCCGTCCCCGACGACGATCGACGCGCCGGTCTACCTGCTCGGCTCCAGCCAAGCGACGGCGTTCGGGGAGGCGAAGGTCGACGGAAGCGGGTACGACGCCCCCTCGGGCAAGCTCTGGCTGAACGCGAGCGCCGACGCGCTCGCCGCGCCGTTCCTCCGGGTCAACGACTACAACTACTCGACGTTCCAGCTCGTCGCGCTGAGCGGCGTCAACCTCTCGCTGGAGGTGAACGGGTTCCACCAGGCGGCGACGACGTTCGAGTACACCGGCGAACGGGGTACGACCGAGTCGTTCCCGTACTGGACCCAGGGCTACTTCTTCTACGGGGGTCGGGGGAGCTTCTCGGTGCAGAACGTCACCGTCGGCGGCGTGCGCGAGCCGAGCCGCTCGATCGCGTTGACGTATCCCCCCGCGACGATCCTCTTCGAGGGGAACCGGGCCCCCGCCGCGGTCAACGACACGTCGGTCGGCGATGCCGTCGGGGTGACGCTGATGAGCTCCCCCTCCGCCTCGGTCCGGCATCTCGAGGCCGACGACGGTTCGCTCGGGCTGTTCGCCTACGCCTCCGACGGCCTCTCGCTGAAGAACTCGAACACGAGCGGCACCAAGGTGACGGGGGCGACGCTCGCGAACGTCACCGCGAGCACGGGTCTCGTGGCGACCGGGCTCACCGCGGGGCTCTCGTCCGTGGCGCTCTCGCTCTTCGACGACTCGGGCCCCTCGATCACGGGCCTCGACCTGGAGTCCACGGGCGCCGGCTTCCTGGCGAACGCGTCGAACGGCGCCACCGTCCACGACGTCGACGTCGGCCCGTCGGCCAGCGCGGGGAACTGGACGGCGAGCGAGGGGCTGACGTTCGAGGACGTCACCGTGGACGGCCTCGGCCTGGACCTCACGGACGACAGCACGGTGACGGTCTCGGCGGGCTCCGCGAGCGGCTTCGACTCGTCGGTCGTCGCGAGCTTCGCCGGCTCCTCCGGCGGGGACTTCTCGAGCCTTCACGCCGACCACGGGGCCGCCGGCGTGGTGCTCGAGGGCTGTGCGGGCGCGGTGACGCTGAGCTCGATCTCCGCCGCGAACGGGAGCGTCGGGGCGTTCGTCCAGCGCTGCACCGGCGTCACGGCGAGCGACATCTCCGCCACGGCCGTCTCGCTCGGCCTCCGGGTCAACGACTCGTCGAGCGACGACTTCTCGGCGATCACCGCGACCGACGCGTCGGCCGGGGCGTACGTCGCGAACTCGACCGACGTCAAGGCGACGGGGCTGACCGCCTCCAACACCACGCTCGCGACCAAGCGCTACTTCGGCAACGGGACCGGCGTCTTCTTCCCGATGGCCGCGATCGGGCTCCTCCTCGACACCTCGGTGACGATCACCGGGGTCTCCGCGACCGACTACCCGTTCGCCGTCGCGTCGAACCTGTCGACCGACGTGACGGTCAGCACGGTCACCGACTGGTACGGCTGGCAGACGATCGCGTTCAACGCGACGAACGGCTCGGCCGTGAGCGACGTCTTCGGGTTCGCCAACGTCAACGACTCGGTCTCGCTCGAGTACTGCGCGAAGACGACCGTCTCGGACAGCACGTTCGAGAACGCGCAGGGCGTCGGGGTCTACGTCGACAACGGCACCCACGACACGATCGAGGACAACAACTTCGTCGGCGACAACGGCTCGAGCGCGACCGGCGTGTTCAACATCGTCCACGACCAGGCGGAGTCGTGGAACTCGACCGACCCGACGTTCGAGGGGAACTACTGGTCGGACCGTCCGGCGACCGGCGCCTACGTCATCAACAACTCGGCGTCGGCGCCGGTGAAGGACGCGACGCCGGCGCACGCGTTCACCACGACCTACGTCGAGTTCACCGAGCAGGGGCTGATCTCCGGCACCGACTGGACGCTGCTCCTCGGGAGCACGCTGCAGGAGTACACGACCGACCTCCCCGTGCTCTACGTTCCCGGCTGGGCGATCCCGACCGGTCCGCTCCCGTTCACCGTCGTCCCGATCGTCGCCTACCCTCCGCACCCGGCGTCGGGCACGCTCTCCTGGAGCGGCTCCAGCCTCGTCCAGCCGATCGTCTTCGGCAGCGTCGGCAGCTCGAGCGGCCTGCCGGCGTGGTGGATCTACGCGGCGATCGGCGGCGTCGTCGTGGCGGTCGTCGTGGTCGTCGCGCTCGTCGTCCGCGCCCGCCGGCCGCGCCGCGGGAGGGGGAACGCCCCCGGCGGCGAGTGGTCCCCGACCGAGGGACAGTAGGGCCTCCGGGATCCCCCGGGGCCCCCGGAGGCCGCGCGCTACGGAGCGGCTCGCTCGAGGCGTCCGGAACGCCCCAGGGTGATCTGGGGACGTCCGCGGCGTTCCGAGACCCATCCGTCGATGACGCGGACGCGGTCCCCGACCTGGACGAGGTCGACCTCCGAGCCCCAGAGGACGAGCGTGATCTCCCCGGTCGCGTCGGAGAGCGTGGCGTCGCGGACCTGGCGCCGGGCCCCGCTCTTCGTCTCGACCTCGCGGACCGGATCGAGCCGCGCGACGACCGCCCCGAACGTCGCCACCCGCGACGGCCTCAGGTCCGAGATGAACGTCGCGGGCGGCCCGCCCGCCGTCCTTGCGCGCGGTTCCGCCATGGTGTTCCGAGCTCCGTCCCGCGGTCGACGACGGCACGGCCGTCGTCCCGATAAGGGAGGCGTCCGGCCCGGCGGCCGTGACGGCCGCCGCGCCGACGCCGTACGGGCTGGGGCCGACGGCGAACGACGAAGGGAGGGCCGTTCACGCGCCGGCCGGCAGCGACGCCGACCGTAGCGCCGTGCAGAACCGGGCGAGGAACGGGTCGTTCGCGTCCCGGCCGAGCGCGAGGCGCGCCGCGGCGCGTCCGAGCCCGGGGCCGAAGCTCCACCCGAGGCGGAACCCCCCGGTCGCGACGACGAGCCGCTCGGCCCTGCCGACGGTGGGGAGCCCGTCCGGCGTGCAGGGCCGGGAACCCTGCTGGAGGTCGCCGATCGACTCGACGTCGACGGTGCGCCGGACCGCGCGGAGCACCCGTTCGGAGCGCGCGGGGTCCGCGCCGAGGTCGAAGTCCCACCCTCCCGTGACCTTCGCGCCGCTCTCGAACGGGGCGACCGCGATGCCCCGGTCGACGTAGATCGTCGAGCTCGCGAACTCCCCCCGGAGGCGGGCCTGCCAGCCGTAACCACGGACCCCGGTGAGCGGCACCCCGAGCCGACGGCAGCTCACGCCCGTGCAGGCGAGCACGGCGTCGAACCGGGCCGTCCCCGCGTCCGTCCCCACCGTGCCGTCCACCCCCAGCCGTTCGACGCGTTGGCGAACGACCTTCGTCCGGACGTGCTCCCGGGCGAGCCGGTCGACCAGCCGACGCGTGTCGAGCCACGAGACCTCCGGGAAGAACAGGCCCGGCCGCTCCCCGTCCTCGCGGACCTCGACGGGGGCGGTCGAACGCTCCTCCAGGGCGAGATTCCGCTCCTCGTCGAAGTGGGCGAGGTCGTCGAAGACCTCGAGGAGGCCCCGCGGGCTGTAGCCAAAGTCGTTCCGCTCCTGCGCGAGCTCGCGGTACGCTGCGACCGACACGGCGGAGATCTCCCGCATCGTCGCCTTCCGGTCGCCGGGAGGCTCCCGCTCGAGCAGGCGCGCGCTCTCGAACAGCCATCGGGGGTCGGCGGAGCGGAACGTGCACGTCCCGCTCCGCCAGAAGCGGTAGACGCGGCGGAGGAACGAGAACGTGTTCGTGCG
>JASHSA010000140.1 GCA_030037035.1 Thermoplasmata archaeon | reverse complement strand
TTCTCCCGCGGGCCGGTGCTCGCGGCGCGCCCGAGCCGCTCCTACTTCAGGACTTCCACGACCGCTTCGGGGCTCGTGAAGGCTGCCGTCCGATGCGAGCCGTCGCAGTTCGGCTTGTGCTTGGAGTGCCCGCAACGGCAGAGCGCCGCCACGACCTTCCCGTCGACCTTCAACAGGTTCGGCCCGTTCTGGCTCGCGACAATCTCGACCGTCGGCATCAACGGCCGTCAGGACCGTCGACCGGATAACGCTCGCGGCCGGGGGCGCGGCGCTAACCCCCGGAGACGGGGGCCGGCGGAGCGGGCCCGCCGCTCGGGTCGTAGGCGCTCTCCCCGAACTCCGTGATGTCGAGCCCGGCGTCTTCGTCGGCCGGCGACGCCCGGAGCGGGGTGAACCAGTTGATCACCCGGAGCAGCACGTACGACCCGACGAAGGCGAACGACGCGACCACCGCGATCCCGAGCAGCTGGACGAGTAAGAGGTGGGTGTGACCGTAGACGAGGCCCCCGCCGCTCACCGCCGAATTGACGGTCGCGGTGGCGAACAGACCGGTCGCGAGCGTCCCCCACATCCCGCCCGCCCCGTGGCAGGCGAAGACGTCGAGCGAGTCGTCCAGGCGGCTGCGCGCCCTCCAGCGCGACACGAAGTTCGACAGGATTCCCGCGACCAGCCCGATGAGGATCGCCGCCGAGGGGTTCACGAAGCCGGACGCCGGCGTGACCGCGGCCAGGCCGCAGACCGCACCGACCGCCATCCCGACCGCGGAGGGCCGGCCCTTCCCGACCCAGTCGACGAGCATCCAGCTGACGCCGGCCGCCGCGGCGGCGAGGTTCGTGTTCACGAGCGCCGTCACGGCGACGCCGTTCGCGGCGAGGGCGCTCCCGGCGTTGAAGCCGAACCAGCCGAACCAGAGGATCGCCGTCCCGAGGATGACGTAGGGGACGTTGTTCGGCCGAGCCTCCTTGCCGAACTCCTTGCCCCGTCCGATGACGAGCGCGGCCGCGACGGCCGAGACGCCGGCCGAGGTGTGCACGACCAGGCCCCCGGCGAAGTCGATCACGCCGAGCTGGTGGAGCCAGCCGCCCGGGTTCCAGATCCACATCGCGATCGGCGCGTAGATGAGGGTCGTCCAGAGGACGATGAAGATCAGCAGCCCCTTCATGCGGACGCGGCCGGCGAACGCACCGATGATCAGCGCCGGCGTGATCGCCGCGAACTTGAGCTGGAAGGCGAAGTAGAGCAGGGCCGGGATCGTGGGCGCTAAAGGCTGGTTGTTCATGACCCCGACGTGGAGCAGCCCGACGTTGTACAGCGTGCCGATGAACCCGTGATAGGCCGGGCCGAAGGTGATGCTGTAACCCCAGAGCGCCCAGACGAGGCTGACGACCGAGAAGATCATCAGGCACTGGACGATCGTCGCGACCAGGTTCTTGCGACGGACGAGGCCGCCGTAGAAGAACCCGAGCGCCGGCGTCATGATCATGACGAGCGCCGTGGCGGTGATGACCCAGGCCGTGTCGCCGGAGTCGCAGCCCGGGCAGCCGGCGAAGCCGGTCATCGTGCGCTCCCGCGCCCTACCGACGGTCCGCGCTCACGGCGCGCGGGACGGCGCCGTCGCGCCGGCGCCTCCTCGGTGGGGAGCACGACCCGGCTCTCGACTTCGAACAGATAAACCCTCCATCGAATCGGTCGCACGAGGCGCGGGCTTTATATCCGGCCCGGTCCCCCTCGCGTCGATGCAGCTTCGGCATCCGGACTCCGACGACCCGATCGGTCGCGCCCTCGATTGTGTTCAGGTCTGCGTGCGGGACTTCACGGAGGACCACCCGCTCACGCCGGAACGGTTCTGGGACGCGCTCAAGCAAGACGGCTTCTACTTCCCCAAGGATCCCCCCGGGAGCGACGAGCACGGGAGGTTCTTCGCCCACGTCGTCCTCGACCATGCGGTGGCGCTGTCGAAGGTCGCGGGCAACACCGCGCTGCATCACTATTGGCCCCGGGGCTAGGAGCGCCCTCCCGGGCCGGACGCGGCGACGTCACTCGAGCGAGACGTCCGACCGGAGATAGGCGCGCGTCGCGAGCAGGAGCAGGACGACCGCCTCGACGAGGAGGCCGACGACCTCGAGCGGGTTGACGGCGCTCAGGCTCCCCCCGTAGCCGTGCCGCACGACGTCCGCGACGTACGTCAGAGGGTTCACGACGAACAGCACGCGAAGCGCCTCCGGTAGGCGTGGCGAGAGCGGGTAGAAGACCGTGCTCGCGAAGTTGACGAAGAAGATCAGGAGGATCTGCACGCTGTTGTAGGCGTTGTTCGACTTGACGAGCGCGGCGAGCAACAGCATCAGGGCGCCGAACAGCACCGAGCCGAGGGCGATCGTCCCGAGCATCACCGCGATCCCGGCGACGCCGAGCGTGGTCGTCCCCAGGAGCGCGACCGCGACCCCGAGCATCACCGCCGCCCCGCCGAGACCGAAGAGGAGCGAAGTGACGATGATCCCCAGAAGGTACTCGAGACGGGTGAACGGCCCGACGAGCAGCTGCGCGAGCATCCCGAAGCGTCGATCGGCCCAGAGGATGCTGCCGGCGACGGTGCCGGCCATCACCGTCTGGAAGGCGAGGATCCCGGGGGCGAGGAACGCCAGGTAGCTCGTCGCGGAGCCGCCCTGGGAGGTAAGGGACGAGAAGCCGAAGCCGAAGAAGACCAGGTACATCCCCGGCAGGCCGAGGAGGATGATCAGGCTCGCCGGGTCGGTGTTGACCCGGACGTTGCGGTAGATCAGTCTAAGGAGGTTGGGCAGCGCCATCGGACCTCCCCCCGTTGCCGACCGAGCGCAGGAAGACGTCCTCCAGCGTGTTGCCGCGGACGTTGAGCCACTCGAGCGCCGCGCCGGATCCCCGGGCGATCTCGACGATCGCCGCGAGGGTCGTCTTGGCGTCGTCGGTCAGGATCGTCGCCGACGTTCCGTGGACGGTGAGTGTCGCGCCGCCGCCCGCACGCTCGCGGAGCGCCGCGAAGAACCTCTCGGCATGCTCGGCGTCGGCGGTGACGTCCACGGTCTTCTTGCCGCTGTAGAGCCGCTTGAGGTTCTCCACGGAGTCGGAGACGATCACGCGGCCGAGGTCGATGACCGCGACGCGGTCGCAGAGGTAGTCGGCCTCCTCGAGGTTGTGGGTCGTGAACACGACCGTGAGCCCGCGGCGGACCTCGTCCCGGACCGAGTCGAGGAGCGTCCGGCGCATCAGGACGTCGAGCCCGACGGTCGGCTCGTCCAGGAACAGGATCTCCATGTCGTGCATGAACTCCCGCGCCACCTGGACCCGGCGCTTCTGACCGCCGGAGAGGTCGAACGAGCGACGCTTGCGGATCTCGGCGATGCCGAACCGCGCGAGGAGCGCCTCCCGGCGGCGGGCTCGCTCCTCCCGGGGGATCCCCCAGAGCATCCCGTAGATGTCGAGGTTCCCTTCGACCGAGGTGAAGTCGAACGACTCGCCCTGCTGCACCACGCCGATGCGCTCACGGATCCTTCGGCCGTCGTGGCGCGGGTCGAGCCCCAGGATCCGCAGCTGGCCCTCGGTCGGCGTGATGAGCGTCGTCATCGCCTTGATGAGGGTCGACTTGCCGGCGCCGTTGCGCCCGAGGAGGCCGAACACCTCGCCCCGCCGGACCCGGAAGCTGACCCCGTCCAGGGCGCGATGCCGACCGTCGTAGGAGTGCACGAGCGCTTCGCACGAGATCGGTGCCGTCGGGTCGTCCGGAAGGGCGTCGGCGACCGCGTTCATCGCCCTCGACCGAGCGGGGACTCCCGGGCGGGGTACCCCGACCCTGTGCATCCCGTGACCTGGCTCCGGCGGTCGCACAAGGCGCCCGGCCCGAACCTTCCCGGCCTAAAGCAAGGCTCCCCCGGCGGGGACGTCCCGTCGCTCCGAGCCGCGTCGGCCGTCTTCGGGCCGACGGGACGCCGGCCCGACACGCCGGTCGCGGGAACCAAGCGCCTTCCTAGCATCGTCGTCGAGCGTGGGCCTCCGGACCGCGCCTAGGGCTTCCGGAGGCGCGCCTCCATGCCGATGCCTTCGGACGAGAGGGAGCAGCCGCCGAAGCGGCTGGCGGTCGCGAGGCCACGGAAGCCGGCCTCCGAGTACGCCCGCCGACGCAGGCCCGCCAGTGTCCGGCGGGTGAGGAACGCCCGGAGTCGTCCGAGGTCCATCGTCGCGACCTCCTCGCGGATCGCTCGGTCGGTCGCCTCGTGCCGCATATCCTGGACGATCGCCGTGCCCCCGGGCCGGAGCACCCGGTACATCTCGTCCAGCGCCGCGACGGGCCAGCGGAAGTTCTTGAACGCGGCCTGGCAGACGACGCGGTCGACCGTCGCGCTCTCGACCGGCATCGCGGAGACATCCCCCCAACGGAACTCGACGTCCACGGCGTTCGTTCGGGCGTAGGCTCGGGCGAGCTCGACGAAGGTTCGGCTGATGTCGAGCCCGGTGACCCGAAGGCGCCCGGAGCGGGCCATCTCTACCGAGAGGTATCCGGGGCCTGGGGCCACCTCCAGCACGTGGGCGCTTTCGGGGAGGTCGCCGGTAAGTCGCTCCGCCTGGCGTTCCGCCTCCTCCAACTGCGCCGTCGTCCCCCGCGTTTTGGCGTACCAGCGTGCGACGAACCCCTCCATCGCCACGCCCCGGTATCCCTTCCCGCGTACCGGCTCGCGGACATCGAAGCCGGACCGCCCCGATGCGGCCGCCCTGCCGTTCGACTCGGACCAGGGATCGGACTCCACGGGCCGAGCAGCATCCTGACGAACCTTAGCGGGAACGCACTCCCGGTGTTCTCCCGGGGGGTGCCCCGTCCAGAAGACCTCGGGGGGCTCGGCCGTCGGGGGGACCGCCCGGGATACGCCGTCGTCGGCTACGCCCTCTCCGACGACTTACGGTCGACGACATAGACGGAGAATCGTCCGCGCGAAACCTCGACCTCCTCGAGCGTGAGTCGGCGGAGGGGCTCTACGACGGTCCGCGCCAGCTCGTCCCGCGAAGGGAATCGGACCGGCACGGTCGCTCCGAGGCCCGGAAGGTTCGGCGGAACGTGCTCCGACTGAGCCCGTCCGACGTGGCGGTCGGTGCGGATGGACCAAACGTGGACTCCCCCCGGCACCAGGACGCGTCCGATCTCCTGGAGGGTGACCTCGAACTCCTCGGGGGCGAGTCCCTGGTACGTGGCCGAAGCGTGAACGGCGTCCACCGAGTTCGAGGGCGTCCTTCGGAGAAACTCTAGGAGGTCCGAACGGACGAGTCGTGCCCGGCTCGAGCTGCCCGGCGTGAGTCGACGCAGCGCCGCCTCGGCGACCTCGATCGCGAACGGCGAGACATCGACGCCCGTCACCGCGAACCCCTGCTCGAGCAGGAACGACATGTCGCGGCCCGGTCCGCAGCCCAGGTCGACGACCTCTCGTGCCCCAGCGTCGCGCAGGGCCCGGACGGCCCACCGCGTGAATCCCCCCGGACGCTCTCGGCCCGGCCTGTAGGCCTCCCTCCAGTACCGCTCCCAAGCTGCTGCCCGAGACGCGACGACCGGGCTCGGCACAGAGTCCCGGTCGGCGGGCAGCCCCATCGAGGGGCCTATTCCGGCCTAGGCTCTTGAATCCGCCAGGCGGAGAGAGGCCCGGTACGCTCTTCGGCGAGCGTAGCGCCGCCTTCGAACGGATTGCTGAGTGCGGGAGGGGCTCAGCCTGAGCCGCCCGAACGACGGGAGCGACGGGGACGCGCCGGACCGAACGCCTCGAGGCAGATGCCGTCCGGGTCCTCCACGTAGACTAATCGGGAGGTGCCGTCCACGAACTCCTCTACGAGCTTGCCTCCGGCCTTACGGGCCCGCCGGAGCCAGGCGTGGACGTCGCGGGCGTAGAATCCGAAGTGGTCGAACTCGGTGCCCCGCTTGGGAGCTTCGTAGAATCGGTTCCCGCGCGGGTAGAAGTTCAGCTCGAGGCGGTGCCACGAGCGGGGATACCGCAGGTGGACCCACTCTCCTCCGTGCTGCATACGACCTCGCGCCTGGATGCGGAAGCCGATGCCCCGGTAGAACCGGATCGACCGGTCGAGGTCCCGGACGCGGATGCCCGAGTAGAGGAACCGTACCGCGGTGTTCGCCATGTCAGCCGCCGAGTCACGGGTCGTGCGCCTTAGCGTACGCCCTTCGGCCGACGCCGGTCCGCCAACGGACGAGCGAGATCCAGGAGCACCTTCGGACGGCTGGCCGGGCTGCGGTCGCTACGTCTCGGAGGCTGCGACTCCGGTACCCGGCGCGGGATCGGGCTCCGTGCCTGTCGGGAGGACGCGTCTCGCGCGCGATCCCGTAGACACCGTCACCGCCGAGTACGGGTCGATCGAGTGGGGCGGCGCGGCGATCGCGGGCGACTGTACCGACCGGCGACGATGGAACCACCGCCGACGCTCGGCCGTGGACGTCGAGATCGCGGCAGGGTCCTGCTCGGCAGGATCGTCCGGGGTCGAGGGGACCCACCCTGGCGTCGCGAGCTCGCGGCCCCCCGGAAGGGGAAAGATCGCGGCGGGAGAGCGGAACGAGGGGGGCCCCTGGGGTCCCACCGGGAGGGCCCCAGGGAATGGGTCGCCGCTGTTCCCGCCGCGCACGCTACCAGACTGGGGGAACGTACTACTTAATCGGTGTCAGGATTAGAAGACTAAAATGGGTACTAGGAATTCGATTAGTAATCTAAAACACCGCTCGTTCCGGGGTTCCTGGGCTCAACGTTGAGACGGGCGTTGCCCCACTCGAGCTTTCGGGGGGCCTAGGGCCCCGTGAGGCGTGCCGGTGTGCCCGGCGCTACGTGCCGACGAGACGGCCCTGGTCGACGACGCTCTGCCCGTCGATCTCGAGGGAACCGCCGCGCAGCGGCATGTACGCGAGGAGGCGCGGGGAGCGGCTCCGACCCCCGAACTGGGCGTTCCGCCCGATCTCGAGGGTGATCGTGCCTCGCTCCTGGTCGAACAGCAACGGGATCGTCGAGATGCGTGGGTTGAGGCCGACGGACAGCTGGCCGACGCGCACACGGGGATTTCCCATCTGGGCGAGGTCTCGACGCAGGTGCCTCCCCCCGGCCCCGGCCTCGAAGCCCGTAAGCGTACCGTTCCTCAGGGTCCATCGTCCCGGAGGAAGGGGCTTCTCCTCCTCGCGGCCATAAAGGACGCCGGTCGAGTTGGAGACGAACGTTCCCTCCCCCTGCGTCTCGCTGACGGTCACGCTGGTGACGCCCGTAGGCAGGATCATGATGACGTTCCCGGCCTTCACATCCTCGTCGTCGATCACGCCGTCGTCCACCCTGGGCCGACGGCGGTCCAGGCGCAGCGTCAGGTGCGTGCCGTTCGGGTGCGAGATGACGACCTCGCGACCCCGCAGAAGTCGTTCGCCGAGCCGGGCCCCGTCGCCCCGCAGGCGGCTCGGGTCGACCATCGTCGCGTCGACGAGCTCGCTGCGCCACCGCGCAAGGTCGACCCCGTACCGACCGGCCCACAGCTCGCTCGTGCGACCGAGGTCCCAGCGGACGGTCCGCACCCCGTACTTCTGGATCAGCCGCATCAGTTCGTGGTTGTTCGACTCTGCACGCCGACAGGCCGCCGGGGGGAGGGCCTCCTCGCGCGCCGCGTCCATCGGCCCGTAAAGGTAGACGTACGCGTCCGAGGCCTTCAGGGCGGCCCACTCGTGGTCCCCGACCCGTCCGATCTGGCTCGCCGGGGACTCCGTGAGGCTTTGCCAGAACGCCGCCTCGTCCTTCAGCGACAATAGCGGTCGGGCGCCGAGAGCGCGGGCTTCGACCGTCAGGCTCACCGCCCATGGGAGCGTAGCGCTCCAGGTCTCGATGAGGACGTTATCTCCACGCCCGACCCGAAGCGCATTGCGCAGGACGCACCGTGCGAACGCTCTCCGCTTCGCGGGCGAGTAGGTCGGCAGCATCCGCGTCGGATAGCGGGCGGCCGGATATATAAGGGGGCGTCACTTTAGAAACCTAAAAGCCGAAGACCTCCGGCGGCGGGCGAGAGCGTGCGTGTCCACAAGGTCGTCAATCGCATCTACGAGGGGACGACCTACTACCGGTGGGTCGTCTCGATCCCGCCCAAGCGGATCCGCGAGCTCGGCTGGACCGACGGGCAGGAGCTCGATGCCGTCGTGCGTGGTTCGTCCCTGTGGATCGAACCCTCGCTGCGCTCGCTCCCCGGACGTCGCGAGAGACCCTCGGACGCTCTCGAGGAAGAGGTCCGTCGGCGGACGTTCCGTCGACGGTAGAGGTCCGGCGACCGGGGCGCCCTGCGTGGGGACGGCCGCTCGGCCCTTCCGGACGCCCGCGTCGGCCGACCCGTCGTCGGGAGCGGTCGCGGAGGGCGTAGCATCGACCGTCGTCTGCGGCCTCGCCCTCCCTTCGCGAATGGACACGGGGGGATTTGAACCCCCGACCTCTGCTTTGCGAAAGCAGCGATCTTCCGCTGATCTACGTGCCCAGCGCGGCGGCGGAGCGACGCCCGAGTTTAAGGATTTGTGCGCTCACGGGCCCGGCGCGCGGCCCTCGGGGCCGCGGTCGCGGTCCGGACGCAGCACTCGGGCGAACCGGACGAGCTCGATCAGGTGCGCCCGGACGACCTTCCGTGCGGTCTCGTCGACCAGCCGCCCGTTCGCGTCGAACTTCTGGGAGGCCATCGCGACGAAGACCTCGGGCCGATTGACCGGGAACATGTTCAGGTAGACCATCGATTGGCGGAGCGCGAGCTGCGCGCGCACTCCTCCCAGCATGCCGACGCTGGCGCTCATCATCCCGGCCGGCTTACCGTTCCACACGCTCTGCCCCGGGGGGCGCGAACCCCAGTCGAGCGCGTTCTTCTCGGCGGCCGAGAGGCCGTAGTTGTGCTCGTTGACCGCGAAGAGGACGGCGTCCGCGGGACGCACCTTCTCCTGGAACCGGCGTACCGGCTCCGGAGGATCGTTCTCCTCGTCCTGGTTGAACACCGGGAAGCCGTGGATGTCCGCGACCTCGATCCGCGTCCCTTCCGGCGCGAGCTCGACCGCGGCGTCGAGCAGTCCCGTGCTGAAGGCGCCCCTTCGCAGGCTCGCCGGGATCCCGACGATCAGCATCTCGGCCATGGTCTCGCCGACGCTCTAGCCCCGCCCGAAAGATAACGGGCCCGGGACCGGCCTCTCGCGCCGACCGCCCGGCGGTCGCCCTACGCGGTGGCGGTCGCGTTGCCGGGGCCGCGCGGAGCCTCGCCGCTCCCCGCCGGCTCCTTCGGCGGCGCCGCGCCGCCCGCGAGCGCCGAAGAGGGCGGAGAGCGTCCCCCGCCGCCCTTGGCATAGGTCGACCGGCGGGCCGGACAGATCATGTGCGTGTCGGCGTCGTAACGGAACAGGTCGGCGTACCGCCCCCAGTTCACGATGTTCTGTTCGGCGCCGTCGGCCTTGGCGGTCGTGAACGAGATGATGTGGCCGAACTCCTCCTCGGTGAGGCGATGCTCGGGGTTTGCGTCGAGCGCCCGCAGGATCGTCCGGAACAGGGGGGTCTTCTTCAGCTGCTCCCGCACGAACGTCTTGCGCTCGCGGATGGACGCCGCGACCAGCTTCCGGCCGAGGTCGGTGAACGTCGCCCGGCCGTCCGTCACCTTGACGAACTGGAGCAGCTCGGCGTACTCGAGCGCCGGGAAGATCTCGTCGATCTCGAGGTCGAGGTCGTCGGCCAGGAGGGCGACATCCTCCGCGCCCTTGTGGTCGTTGAGCAGCACGAGCAGACCGAGCATCTCGGTCGGGCTGCACTTCGGGTACGTGGTCGCCACGTGGGGTCCTGAGGGCCTTCGGCCAAGACGAACGGCGGCGGGATTAAAGCTTCTCAGCCGGCGGAGGATGCCCCTCCGCCGAGCGGGGGGGCGGTCGGCGCACCCCCCTCCGTGATCAGCGAGTAGACCCGGTCCGTCAGGTCGTAGAACGGCGCCGACTTCCGGTCGCGGGGGCGCGGGAGCGCGACCGGAACCTCGGCGAGGACGTGGCCCGGACGGCGGGAGAGGACGACCACCCGGTCGGCGAGCTGGATCGCCTCCTCGATGTTGTGGGTGACGAGCACGACCGCCTCGGGAGGGAGGTTGGGGTCGCGCCACAGCTGCAGGACCTCCTCGCGGAGCCCCTCGGCGGTGAGGGCGTCGAGCGCGCTGAACGGCTCGTCCATGAGGAGGACCGCCGGCTCGACCGCGAGGGCCCGCGCGAGCCCGACCCGCTGGCGCATCCCTCCGGAGATCTCCCGCGGGTAGGCCTCCTCGAACCCCTCGAGGCCGGTGACGTTGACGTACCGTTCGACGTGGGAGGCGATCCGTTCCGGCTCCCAGCCGAGCGCCTCCAGGCCGAAGGCGACGTTCTCGCTGACGGTGAGCCACGGGAAGAGGGCGAAGTTCTGGAAGACCATCGCCATCCCTTTCGCGACCCCGTCGACGCGCTGGTCTCGGAACGCGATCGACCCTGCGGTCGGGCGGTCGAGGCCCTGGATCAGGCGCAGGAGCGTCGACTTGCCGCAGCCGGACGGTCCGACGATCGCGAGAAAGTCGGCGTCCTTCACTTCGAAGGTGATGTCCTGCATGATCGAGATCGACCCGTGGCGCGTCGGGAACGACTTGTCGACGTGGTCGACCCGGATGATCGCCATCGTGCCGCCCCGGTCAGTCGTAGCGGAACCGCTCGACCGCTCGGCGGTACAGCGGTTTCCACAAAAGCTCGTTGATGGCGATGACCGTGCCGACGAGCGTGAGCAACGCGGTGACCATCAGCGGCAGCCCGTGGGGCTCCGCGTAGCCGATGTCGATCTGCTGCCCGATCCCGAGGATGCTCAGCGTGTGCGCGGAGTTGACGTTGAGGTACTCGGCCACGATCAGCGTGTTCCAGCCGCCGCCGAACGCCGTGATCGAGCCGGTGACGAACGCCGGGAAGAGGCTGGGCAGGAGGACCCGGCGCAGGAATCCGCGCCCCTTCACGCCGTAGGACCGCGCGGCCTCCTCGAGGTCCGGGGCGAGCGACCGGGCGCCGGCGAGGAGGTTGAAGAACAGGTACCAGATCATCCCCGTCATGAGCATCAGCAACGCGACCCCCTGTTCGCTGAGGTAGCGGACGAGGCCGAAGACGATCAGCGGGAAGAGGGCGGTCGCGGGGAACGAGGCGACGACCTCGACGATCGGAAGGCCGACGCGGGCGGCTCGGGCCCGTCGCGAGATCCAGACGGCGAGCGGCAGCGCGATCGCGAGACAGATCGCGTAGGCGATGGCGACCCGCGCGATCGAATCCCCCATCGCGGCCGGGACCTGAAGCATCTGGTGCCGGACGTTGGCCGGGATGGGGCCCGTGAGGACCTGGTAGACGGCGACCACGATGGCGATGAGCATCAACCAGCAGGCGACCAGGATCGCGCCGAGCGCGAGATAGTAGCCCCACTCGCGATGCGCCTGCCCGGGGCGTCGTGCGGGACGGAGACGGACGGTCGCCTGGACGAACGGCGTGCCGATCCGGCTGACCCCGGTCCTCACTCCCCGGGTCACGTACGAGGCGGCGCGCCGGAGCCGGCCGGAGGCGCTCCGCACGCCCGAGACGTCCCCTTCCCCCGACGGCGACGTGTCGTAGCGGAAACGGTCGGCCCAGCGGCCGAGCGGTCGCCATACGGCGAAGTCCAGGGCGACGATGACGGCGACCAGGACGACCATCCCCGCGACGAACTCGTTCGCGTTGCCGTCCGCCGCCGCGAACGAGAGCAGGCTGCCGATGCCCGGGAGAGCGGTGTGGCTCGAGCTGTTCGTCGTGAAGATCTCCGCCTCGACCAGGAAGAACCATCCGCCCGTCCACGAGAGGACCGAGTTGTAGACGAGCCGGTTGACCGTCGCCGGGAAGAGGACCCGACGGAACCTCAGCCAGCCGCGGAGACGGAACGTCTCCGCGGCCTCGCGCAGGTCGTTCGGGATCGTGCGGACCGACTCGTAGACCCCGAAGACCATGTTCCAGGACATGGAGGTGAAGATGAGGAAGACCGAGGCGAGGTTCGGGCCGAGGAACGAGTGGGGGGTGAGGCTGACGAAGACGACGATCACGATCGGGAAGAAGCCGAGGATCGGGACGGACTGGAGGATGTCGAGGATCGGGATCATCACCCGTTCCCCACCCCGGTGGGTCGCGGCGTAGTAGCCGTAGGCCAGCGAGAAGCCGAGCGAGAGCGCGTAGGCGGCCGTCATGCGCAGGAACGAGTACAGCATGTCGACGCTCGCCAGCGGGAGGTCGCCGGCGACGCCGAGCCCGGAGAACCGTCGGGTCGAAGCCGCCGCGGCGACCGTGACCAGCGGGAGCGCCACGTAGAGGAGCGTCGTGAGGCGGCGGGGGAACGAAGGGTTCCGGCGGGCGCTCGCGACGGGCTCGGGAACCCCCGAAGACGGCCCGCTCGGGCAGGGCGTCGTCATCTCCGTCGCTCGGCCCCGCTCGAGTGGGCGGCCGGTTCACCCTCGAGCGGGTATATGGTTGAGGCGGGGCACCGGCGGAGCGGCGCGGCCGGATCCCGAGTTCGTCGTTCCCCGGCGACAACTCTTATCAACGGGGTGCCCGTGGGACGGCCGTAGCCCCGTGGTGTAGTGGCCAATCATGCGAGACTCTGGATCTCGCGACGCAGGTTCGAACGCCGGGGGATTCGTGCGGCCCACCGGCCGAAACTCCTGCCGGGGCTACCTCCCCGGACGGATGGCGATGCCGATGCGGGGGTGCTCCAGCTCGGCCAAACCGTCGGCGCCCGCCGGCGGGGCCAGCGAGGCAGGGCTTAGGACCCTGTTGCCTAGGGCATGCGCCGGTTCAAACGGGGAGCCGGTCGACGCGGCCGGTCCTCGGAGATTCCGGCCCCCCGCATCTTTCAGGGCGGACGCCGCGGCGCGACCGGCGCCGTCGTCGCCGAGCGCTACCCGAACAGCTCCCGCTCCGCCTGCAGGACCTCGTCCGAGGACGTCGCGGCCCGGTAGCGCGCGAGACGGGCCCGGTTGAGCTTCAGGAACTCCGGGCCCCCGGCGAACCCTGCGAGGAGGCGGCGCGCCTCGGGCTCCCGTCCGAGAAGGGCGAGCGAGGCCGCGAGGGCCTCGACGGTGTTCAGCTCTCCGAGGCGACCGAAGTGCTGCGGGTTCGCGGCCAGGAGCATCGGCAGACGTCGGCGTCCGGGCCCGGGCGGGGCGGCGAAAGGGTCGCGGGAGGACGCCGCAGAGAGGCGATTCCAAGAGCAGTCGACCGCGACGACGCCGGCCGACTCCGCCCGCGGGCGGTCCGCCCCGCTGAGCGGCCTGGCCGCGTACGGGTCGAGCACGAGCGGTCGCTCCCGGCCGTTCGGAGGAGCGCGGACCTCCCGGACGAGGCCGGCGCGAAGAAGCCGGCGGCCGGTACACGCGCGGGGATGGTCGTCCCCGACCAGCACGATGCCGAGGGGGATCGGCCGGTCAGAGCGGCTGGGCGTACTCGCGGAAGATCGCATGCAGCTCCCGCGTCAGGCGGAGGGCCTCGCCCCGCGGACGCTGCCACATGTTGCGCCCGAAGATGATCCCGGTGGCTCCGGCGTCCATCGACGAGCGGACCTTGGCGAGCAGCTCGGGGTCCGAGATCTTCTCGCCTCCGGAGACGAGGACGAGCGCGCGGCCGGCGCTCTGGACGACCTTGTGAAACGCCTGTTCCGGATCGAGCTGCATCGTGTTGTACGGGGCGGGGCTCTCGGCGTCCTTCTCCGACGCGACCGGATAGTTGACCTTCACGATGTCCGCGCCGAGCTCGAGGGCGACGCGCGCGGCGTAGTCGATCGCGTAGAGGCTCTCCCGTCCCCCCTTCTTCGCGACGAACTCGCCGCGGGGATAGGCCCAGACGATCAGCGGCAGGCCGAAGCGGTCGGCGTCCCGGCGCACGTCGACGAGCTGTCGGAAGTCCCGGTCCTGGGCGGGGGACCCGACGTAGACGGTGTAGCCGACCGCGTCGGCGCCCAGGCGGACCGCGTCCTCGACCGTGCCGGTCAGCGCGCTGAACGCCTGGGTGTCCGGCGGGATCGACGTCTTCCCGTTCAGCTTGAGGATGAGCGGTACCTCGCCCGCATACTCGTGGAAGTACTTCTCGGCGAGACCGATGTGCAGCGCGATCGCGCTGAACCGGCCGTCGCGCGCAAGCTCGTACTGGTAGCGGGGGTCGAGGGACTCCGGGTTCGCGAAGAAGTCGACCGGCCCGTGCTCGAGCCCCTGGTCGATCGGCAGGATCAGCAGGGTCCCGCCCCCGGGGCCGTGCCCGTAGAGCATCCGCGAAAGCCGCGCGAGCTTGCCCGGCCCGAGCCCGAGGCTGCGGAGCGGCGGTCGGAGCGACCGAGCGTGGGCCGCGGTCGCTCCGGCGGCGGGAAGCGCCGCGACCGATCGGGCGGCCGGCTCGCTCATCGACCCGGGCGCCGGACCGACCGGCGCGATTTAACGGTTGGTCCGCTCGGGAGATGACGGCCCGGCGCCGAACGCCCCTGCAGCTTTATCCTGCGAGGCCCCGTCCTCGTACTCCTCGGACCCCGGTCCGCGGATCGATGCGACCCCAGGTCATCCTCGTCACGACGGTCCTGCTCAACGCCACGCTGTTCGTCGCGAACTTCTGGATCGCGCTCCTCTCCGGGAGCCGGACGATCCTCGCGGAGGCGATCCTCACCGCGACCGACCTCGTCGGCGGCGCGCTCCTGCTCTGGGGGGCCCGCCTCTCGCGGAGACCGGCCGACCTCCAGCACCCGTTCGGGTTCGGCAAGGAGCGGTTCTTCTGGGCGTTCGTCTCGATCGTCATCACGTTCACGATCGCCGGGATCGTCGCCCTCGTGACCGGCATCGACCAGTGGGCGAGCCCGCGGCCGATCGGGCACCTCTTCGAGGGGGTGCTGATCGTCGCCGCGACCCTCGTCGCGAGCGCGATCGGGATCTCCGTCACGCTCCGGGAGCTCCGGCTCGGCCGGGAGACGCTCCAGGGGCTGCTCGAGTCCTCCCACGAGGGCCTGAAGTCGGTCTTCTACCAGGACGCGGTCGCCATCGTCGGGGCGGTGATCGCCCTCGGAGGCCTGCTCGCCGTCTACGAGACCCACCTGGACGCGATCGACGGGGCGGTCGCCGCCGTCGAAGGGGTCCTGCTGGTCTCGACCGGGTTCGTCCTGACCGCGGAGAGCCGGGAGTACCTGATCGGACGGGCCCTGGCGCCGACGGTGGCGCGCGACATCCTCGGGCTCGTCGAGCGGGACGCGCGCGTCGCGCGCGTGCGCACGGTGCAGTCGATGCAGCTCGGCCCGGACGACGCCCTGGTCGCGCTGCGGATCAACTTCCAGGACGGACTGACGACCGACCAGCTCGAGACGGCGATCGACCAGCTCTCGCTCGCCGTGCGCAGCGCCTACCCGATCGTCCGCCACCTGATCATCGAACCGGAATCGTAGCGCGTCGGACCTCTGCCCAGCGGACGAGCGTCAGCCCGACGAGCGCGACCGCGATCGCGCCGAAGTACGGGTACAGTCCGTCGTCGCCGTAGCGGCTGTAGAGCCCGGTCGAGGCGACCAGTCCGACGACCATGCCGAGCGAGATCGTGAGCGAGTAGATCGCCATCGTCGTCGCACGCCCCTGCGCGAGCGCGAGGTCCGCGAGGGCGGCGAGCGCCGCGGGGCCGTAGGCGAGCGCGAGCGCGACCCCGACGCCGATGCCGACGAGCACCGGGACGCTCACGCCGAAGCGGACGAGCAGGCTCGCGGAGACCAGCACGACCACGAACCCGGCGGTGCCGATGCTCATCATCGTGGTCCTCCCGGCCCGGTCGGCGAGGCGCCCGAAGTACGGCTGGCTCACGACCAGGAGCGAACCGCCGCCGGCGATCGCGAGGGCGACGTAGCCGGGCCGGATCCCGACGCCGGCCGCGGAGGTCCCCAGGAAGGCGAGCGCCGTGCCGAGGAGGCTGTAGATCGCCAGCCACGGGAGCGTGACGACGAGGACCGGGCGCCGGAACGCCGCTCGGAGGACCCGTCGGACGTCGAACGACGCTAGCCCCCGCTCGAGCGCCCGATGCCCGACGAGCGAGCCGGCCGTGAGCAGCCCGACGGCGATCGCCGCCGCGCCGAGCAGGAAGACTCCCCCGAGCTCGGCGTTCGGCAGGAGGCCCTCGAGGCCGAGGCCGAAGGCAAATCCGGCGACCCAGCCGAAGAGGTTGACGGCGTCAAAGCGCCCCATCTCGTGGCCGCGTTCGTCGTCGCGGGATCGGTCGGCGACGACCGCGAGGCTCGCCGCCAGGATCGCGCCGCTCGCGACCCCGAAGAGCAGGTTCGCCGTGCCGAGCGCGACGACCGACCGGGTCGTGGCGATCGCCAGGAACAGGAGGGTCGCCCCACCCATGCCGGCGAAGAGGACGACGAATCTCCCCCAGCGGTCGGCCGCGACGCCGGAGAGGAGGACCGTGGAGAACTCCCCGACCGGCGCGAGGGCGCTCACCAGGCCGGCGGTCCCGAGGTCGCCGCCGGTGAGACCGGTCGAGCGATGGGTCAGGTAGGCGGCGAAAACGGCGACCGTGATCCCGAAGGCGAACCGGACGAAGAACGTCGCCGTGAAGACCGCCGGGAGCTCGGAACGCCGTCCCGGCGCCGGGGAGGCCTCCGTGCGCTCCACTCCCGGGCGCCTACCGCGAGCCCGAAGGGTGCTCGATCAGCTCGATCCAGACGTCGTTCGGGTCGAGGACGAACGCGATGCGACCCGATCCTCCCGTCAGCCGGTACGGCTCCTTCGCGACCCGCACGCCGGCCGACCTCATCCGTGCGAGCGTCGCGTCGAGGTCGGCGGCCTCGAAGGCGAGGTGGTCGAGCTGCTCGCCGGGGTCGAACGTCTCCTTGCCTTCCCAGTGCGTGAGCTCGACGCGAGCGCCGCTCGTCGGGTCGCGGACAAAGGCGATCTCGGCGTGGTTCTCGGGGATCGCCCGGCGGCCGTCCGGCACGAGGCCGAGGATCTCGGTGTAGAACCGCAGGCTCTCCTCCATCTGGCGCACCGTGATCGACGTGTGCAGGAAGCGCATCCTCCGGACCACGTCGGCCGCCCAGAAAAACGCGTCGGGCGGACTACGCGTGACCGAAGACGACGCGCACGGGTTCGTCGCCGGGGCTCACGTCGGCGTCGACGCGGACGAAGCCGTAGCGCTCGAACTGGAAGATCTCCCTCGGCCGGGCCGCGCGGAGCGCACCCTCCCCGACCCCCCGACGGTGGGAGCCGTCGATCTCGAGGACGTCGACGGGCACGGCGTCCCTCGCGCCGACCCACTGGAGCCGCGGGAGCCGCTGGTTCGGGCGGCTCGTGAACGTCGCGCGCATCGACCCGCCGCTCGCGGGGATGTCGGCCGGGAGACGGACGTTGACGAGGTCCTTGAGGCGCACCTCGTGCCCCGCGTGCACGACCAGATCGGTCCGGGCGAGGAGGAACTCCGGACCGGCCGTCACGGCCCGTCGTCCGAGCTCCGGTCGGTCCGGATGGTTCGCGAGCGTCGTCTCCGCGAGGTCGAACGGGTAGCCGTCGACCTCGACCCGCACCGGTTCGGCGACGAACGATCGGCGGACCGTGCTCGCGTCCAGGCGCTTGCGGTTCTCCGCGTAGAGCGTCTCCGCCGGGACCTCGATGTCGGCGAGCGAGAGGCCGAACGACAGCGTGAACTCCCGCAGCGCCTCCATCGCGATCCCCCGTCGGTCGAGCGAGCGCAGCGACCAGGTCCTCGGGTCGGCCCAGCCGTCGTAGAGGCCGCTCTTCACCTCGGCGTAGGACTTGCTCTTCGAGACCTTCGCCTCCCGGATCCGCAGGATCCCCCAGTGCAGGAACGGCGGGCCCTGGACGCCCAGCAGGTCCCAGAGGTACCGCTCCATCCGATCCTCCATGACGAGGTCCTTGCCCCGCAGCACGTGCGTCACGCCCAGCTCGACGTCGTCGACCGCCCACGAGAACTCGAGGAGCGGCCAGACGCGGTAACGATGCCCGACGCGCGGGTGGTCGAGGTCGCTGATGCGGAACAGGACCCGGTCCCGGAACGCCGGGTCCGGGTCGGCGAGGTCGGTCCGTAGCCGCAGTACCGCCGCCCCGGGCGCGTACGATCCGTCGAGCATCTTCTCCCACTCGACGAGCGTCTCGCCCGGCACCTGGGCGCGCTCGGGGCAGGCGAGCCCGTGGAGGCGATTCTCCCGGAGCAGTTCGGCCGGGCAGCGACAGACGTACGCTCCCCCCTTCTCGATGACGCGACGAGCCCAGGGATAGTGGCTCGAGATCCGGTCGGACTTGTAGAGCACCGCGTCCGGCCGGACCCCCGCAAGGTCGAGGTCGCCGAGGATCATCTCGAAGAACTCCGTCTCGACGCGCTTCTCCTCGGAGCCGACGGTGTCGTCGAAGACCAACAGGAGCCGTCCCCGGTAGCGCTCGCGGTACTGCTGGTTGACGAACAGCATCCGGCCGTTCCCGATGTGCAGCCCGCCGCTGGGGAACGGAGCGAGCCGGAGAACGACCTTTCCGGGCTCGGCGCCGGGGAGCTCCGGCAGCTCCGGCCCCTCCGCCCGCTTGGGGCGGGGCGCCCGCGCCTCCGGCCCGCCGAGCCGGTCGAGCCGGTCGGCGAGCTCCCCGACGGGTAGCCCCTCGAGCTCGGCGACCATCGCGGCGACGGCCGTCCTCAGTTCCTCGGCGTGGGCCCGCAGGCCGGCGTCGCCGGCCAGCAGTCGCGCCAGCACCGGGCCCGTCCGCGCCTCGCCGTCGTGCTCGAGCGCGTTCTCGAGGACCGCGCGGCGCGCCCGCCGCTCGATCTCCGGGGAGACCGGCACGCGCCGCCGACGTTAGCTCGGGTTAAAGCCGTTGGCGGGGACCGCGGGCTTCGCGACGCTCGACGGGGGCTCCGCGGGGACCGATCGCCTGGTCGACCGCCTCGGCGAGGCTGACCTCCCCGCGAAGGACGCGGTGCGCCCACGTGCGAGAGATCGTGACCCGACCTCCGCTCCCCTCCCGGCTGAGGCGCTGGACGTTCGCGATCTCGCCCCGGGTGATCGCCGCGACGAGCGGCTCGGAGACCGGGATCCCCGGCGAGCCGGCGATGCGTCGGGCCGCGAGCGCGTCGCGTGGACGGCGCTTACCCCGGGGGGTCGTGCCGTTCTCGTCGACCAGCTCGACCGTTCGCCTGCGCTCGAGCAAAGCGTTGACGATGCGGTTCCGGGCGGGGGGATCCCCGCTTCCCACGCGATAGACGAGCCGCCGGGACGGGAAGCGGTGGCGAAGGTGCACGGCGAGGAGCTCGGTCGCCTCCGGCGAGTCGAGGGAGCCCTCCCCGAGGGAGACCCCGCCGGAGAGGATCGCGTAGCCAGGCCGGGGACCCGGGTCGATGCCGACGACGAGCTCGTCGGCCGGGTTCCCCGGCGAGAGGGCGTGGGCGATCGCCGCGGCGAGCGCCCGTCGCTCGCCACCTTCGGAGACGACGAGGACGTTCGGATGCGCGATCGACGAGGACTCCTCGGCGGAGGTGAGCACGACGGCGACGGTCTCGGGGAGCCGGTCGCCGGGAAGAAGGCTCACGGACGGCAGGCGCCGCTCCCGGAGGAACCCCGCGAGCTCATGGTAGAGCCCGGGGTCCCGGGTGACGAGCGCGACCGACCGGTATCTCACCATGGGACCCGACGGCGCTTTAGCGAATTAACCTTGCGCCGCAGCGTGCCGGTCTGCCTGCACTGCGGAGAGATCAACCCGGACGGGGCGCTGTTCTGCGGGAAGTGCGGCTTCACCCTGCCTCAGCCGGGGGGTGCGGCGACCCCGGCCGCGCTCCGGCCGGCAGGCGCACCTCCGCTTCCCCCGACGTACGCGCGCCCCCCGGCCGCCGCCCCCGTTCCGCCCCCGGCGGCAGCGTACGTACCCCGGGGGCCGTACGCGACCACGGCTCCGGCCGATGCGGTCCCTCCCCGCGCCGCGCCGCCCAACGCAAAATACTGCGTCCGATGCGCGAGCCTGATCGCGCAGGCCGCGGTCTACTGCCCGGTATGCCAGCAGCCGCAGCCGTGAGGGGCGGAGGTCGCCGGGGGCGACGGACCGCCGCGATGGTGCGGATCGCCACCGAACGGATCTCGGCCCTCCTGGTCCTGGCCGAGCGGGAGGCGTTCGAGGGAGACCCTCCTCTCGCGGACCGCTACGTTCGGCTTGCCCGACGGATCGGCATGCGCTACAACGTGCGCTTCCTTCCGGAATACGCGGAGGTGTTCTGCCGGGGCTGTTCGCGATTCTGGGTCGAGGGGCGGACGGTGCGGACCCGGCTCCGGGACGGTCGGAGGGTCCGCACGTGCCTCGGCTGCGGTCGTGAACGACGTGTTCCGTACCGTCGTCGGCGCAGCTCTCCGGGGATTCGCCCGCCCACGACGCGACGGGGCCTTACGGTCCCCGAGGTCGGCCTTTCGACCGCGCCGCTGACGGAGGTTTCGCCCGGAGAGGCGGGACCCGAGCGGCAGCCACAATGAGATAACCCGACCGCTCGTGGGGACGTCGAGCCGGGGTGGCCGAGTGGCCAAAGGCGGCAGACTCAAGATCTGCTCTCGAAGGAGTTCCCAGGTTCAAATCCTGGCCCCGGCATCAGAACCTCAACTCAGGTGGCCGAACACCCGAGCTTCATCCCGACTCATCGGCGAGGACTCCTATCGATCGAAGGTCCAGCCTAAGCTTGATATATCGATACCACATTCGTTTGGTGCACAGAGCTACGATGGAGACGGTCACTGTATCCTCGAAGTACCAGGTGGTCATCCCTGAGAAGGTCCGCCGCCACCAGGGTATCCACCCCGGGGACAAGCTCGCGGTTATCGTCAAGCACGGGGTAGTGCATCTGGTTCCAGTTCGACCGTTCGAGGCGTCCAAGGGCATGTTCAAGGGACTCGAGGTCGACACCCGCGACCTGCGAGACCGAGCCGATCGCTTCTGACCCGGCATCCCGTGCCATGATCAGTATCGACAGCTATGGATGGATCGAGCGGCTGCTCGAAGGTCCGAAGGCCGCCGCGTACAATCGCGTCTTCTCGAGCGTGCCCCCGGCCGACATCGTGACCTCCGTGATCACGGTGTATGAGGTCTACAAGAAGCTCCGACCGATGAAAGGCGAGTCGGCGGCACTCGAGGCGATCGTTCACCTCCGCGCGACCTCGCTGGTCCCGTTCGACGACCAACTGGCCCTCGAGGCCGCGGACTACTCGCTTTCCTTGCGCCTGCACTTCTCGGATGCGATCATCTATGCGACGGCTCAAAGGTACGGAGCCGAGCTCCATACCAGCGATCCCGAGCTTCGCGGAAAGCCCGGGGTAGTCTTTCACTGAAAGGGCAGGTTGGGAGGAGCCGATGCGCGCGTGGCGGCCTGATCCGGCTCGCAGTTGTTTCGGCAGGGGAGCGAGCGAGCGTCGAGAGTTCGAACGCTCTTTCCTGATCCGCTGCGGCTCTGCGAGGCGTCGGGCTGCTTCCATCCCCAATGCTCGCGTGCTTCACTCCCGGGCTTCGCCTCCCTCCGCAGTGCCCGGAGAGGGAATCGCAGGACGGACGACAGGCTGTCCTCCCGGATCCCCATTCCCCGCTCGGTCGTCTTGCGCGGCCCTGTATGGGCTCGGAAGAATCGTTCCGTGCCTGGCCCCGGCATAAGCACCGACGGCACGAGCGCTTCCCCGAGCTCCCGGAGCCGGACCGGGCCCCTGGGCCTCCCGTGCCTGCCGGCCGTTCGTTACGTTACCCGGTCGAGTCGAGGTCCTTGCGCAACGCCAGAGCCCGGTCGAGCTCGACCTTGGCGCCCATGAGCCGGAAGAGGGCGATCGCCTCGTCCAGCGGCGCGGTGGCGAGGTCCGCACGGCCGGCTCGGGCTTCGGCCGCAGCGAGCCGGACGCAGGTCTGGGCGAGCTCGCGCCCCCAGTCGATCTCCCTCCAAAGGTCAGCGCTTTCGCGGAGGAACTTCGCCGCCTCGCGAGCCTCGCCACGCTCGAGCGCCCGCTGCCCGCGAGCCTTCGCCAAGAAAGCCCGCGCCGGCCTCTCGCCGACCTGGCTCACCGCCTCCTGGAGCTCGTCGAGGTACCGGTCGACGCGGTCCAGAGCGTGCTGGCCCACCGCGGCGTCGATCGCGCCGGCGAGGAACCAGATCGGTCGGAAGGCGTCGAATTCGGTCCGGCCCCTCGCCCGGTCGGATTCCAGCGCACCGACGTAGCACTCCTCTGCGGCGGCGTAGTTCCCCCGAGAGGACTCCAGCATCCCCCGATAGAGGTAGTACCAGGCGACCATGTACCACGCCTGCTCCGTATCGAGGAGCGCCTTCGCGCGGACCATGACCCGTTCTGCCTCATCGAAGTCTCCCCGTATCAACGGACCCAGCCCGATGTGGTACAGGTTGTGCACCGATTTCTGTCCGTGTTCTCGGAGGTACCTCTGGTGCTCCGCAGCCCGCCGGTCGTGGCCCTCGAGATCGGACGACCAGACCTTGACGAACGCGCCTAGGCTCCCGAAGAAGGCCGCCTCCATGTCGAGGGCGTTCACGGAGTGGGCGTAGGCGGCGCCCTTCTGGATCCACGCCTCCGTCTCGGCAAAATCTGCATATCCCGTCGCCGCGAAGTGCGCGCGACGGTAGTAGCCGAGGACCGCGATCGAGGGGTCGTGCGCTCGTCCTAGCTCGATCGCGCGGTCGAGCGTTTGCTTCACCTCAGCTCGCGCGCCGAGGGGGAGATAGTACGCCAGGTAGATCCGCGCGGTCGCCTCGAGGGCCGGGTCCCCCAGGGCCTGTGACAGCTCGAGCGCCCGGTTCACGAGAGGCCGGGACTCCTCAAAGCGTCCGGCGGCTCGAAAGTACTCAGAGTCGTCGAGGTAGAACTGGCCGAGCTCAACACATGGCGGGGCGGACTCGAGGAGTTCTCGCGCTCGCGCCAGCTGCCCCTCGTCGACGACGAACTCCCCTAGCTGGGTCCAGCGAGCGTGCGTGGCCGCACGGTGCAGAGCGGCACCGGCCCGTCGAAGGTCGCCGACCTGCTCGTACGCATGGGACGCTTCCACCCGGCTGCGGGCCGACTCCTCGTACTGACCGAGGACTTCGAGCTCGTCACCCATCCCTTCCAGCACTTCGGCCCGAGCCCGCGCGTCCGGGGCCGCCGACAGGATCTCCAGGGCTGTCCGGTAGTAGGAGATGGCCTGTTCGCGCGCGTAGAGCATCGAAGACTTGCGTGCGGCGACGACCGTCCACTTCAGGGCCTTTCCGAGGTCGCTCCCACGCCGGAAGTGGAGGGCGAGCTCGCCGGCGATCTCTTCCAGGTTCCCGGCGCGCCTGCCCTCGAGCGCCTGCGCCGCCTTCAGATGGTATCGCTGACGGCGTACGAGCGAGAGCTCCTGGTAGAGCACTTCGCGGGTCTGGTCGTCGGCGAACAGGTAGACGGACCGACCCGGGGCGATCTCCCGCTCCTTCAGGAGCCGTGCCCGAAGAAGGGCCTCGACCTCCGCCAGGAGCGATTCCGCATCGACGCCACTGACCTCCTGCAGGAAGTCGAAGTCGAATTCAGGGCCCAGGACCGCACCGACGGAGAGGATTCTGAGCGACTGCGCGCCCGCGCGTGCGGCTCGCTTCAGGATGAGGTCCCGCATCGTGGAGGGGACCCCCACGGTAGCGGTCTCGGCCGTACGCCAGAGGTCGCCGAGCCGGACGAGCTGGTGTTCCTCCGCCATCGAGCGGAGCAGCTCCTCGACGAAGAGAGGATTCCCTCCCGTCTTGTGACCGACCAGACCCACCAGCTCACTCGGCGGCTCCTTCGTCCCCAGGATGGCGCCGACCAATTGGCGCGCGGGCCCGCCTTCCATACGTCTCACCGGGATCTCTGTGAGGGCGTGGACCTTCCCGAGGTCCTCGAGGACCGTTCGCAGCAGCGGGCTCGCGTCCTCCACCGAGTCACGGTAGGTGAGCAGGAGCAGGATCCTCTGAGCCCGAATCGGCTCTGCGAGATGGTCCAACAACCGTAGCGAGCCGGGGTCGGCCCATTGCAGATCGTCCAGGAGGATGGCGAGGGGCGTCTCCCGGCTCAGATTCAGGAAGAACTGGGCGATCCCCTCAAAGAAGCGGAGTTGGCCCGTCGCCGGGTCCCCGCTCGGGAGGGACGGCGCGAGTCCGAGGCGTTCCCCCAGCTCGGGGGCAAGCCGGATCAGCTCCGCCCCGCAGCCCGCACACACCTTGTAGAGCAGCGGCGGGGGCGCGTCTCGGAGAAAGTCGCGAACCACCTGGACCCAGACCGAGTACGGCACCGGTTGCTCGTCTTGGTGTCCCCGGCCACGCAGGGTCCGGAACGTCCTCCCTTCCGCTCTACGACTCCCTTCGTCCGCGAGTCGGGTCTTCCCCACGCCGGGCTCGCCGGAAAAGCCGACGATCTGGCCATGGCCCCTTGCGACGTCCTCGAAGATCCGCTCCAGCGTGTGGAGCTCGGACTCCCGGTCGGTCCACGGGGTGACCCGAGCCGCCGACGGCCCGACCCAGGGGAGGTCCACGCTGTAGACCGAGATGGGCGAGTCAATGTTCTTCAGGAAGACGTGATCGAGCCGGGTACAACCGTAGGAGATCTTGTTCCTGACCTGGTCGAAGACCGGGCCGCTGATGCAGACTCCCGAGCTCTCGGCGAGCGGCTCGATACGGGAAGCAATGTTGACGGCATCCCCGAGCAGATCGCCTCCCTGGTCGATCACATCGCCCAGGTGGACCCCGATGCGGAGCTCGATCCGCTCCGCCTCGGCTGCGCCACCGTGCTCGCGCAGGCGTTGTTGCGTGGCCACCGCACACTCCACCGCGTGGAGCGCGCTCGGGAACTCCACGAGAAAACCGTCGCCCATCGTCTTCACCTCGCGACCTTCGTGCGCCCGAAAGATCGGGCGGAGAATGTCGCGGTGCGCGTTGACGAGATGGACGGCCCGGGTCTCGTCCCGCTGCGCGAGCGCCGAGAAGCCGACCATGTCCGTGAACATGATCGCAGCGAGTCGGCGACGCGCGTCCACGGCCCCAAATTCCCCTCAGCCAGATTAAGGCCCCCTTGCGGCGCCCGGTCCGGTACAACGTTCTAGGAACTCCTCGGCTGCTCGCCTCGACAGCAATCGCTTCCAAGGCCAGGGAGCGAGGTCTCGGGCGACGCCCGAAACCTCTAGGGGGTGAGAAGGGCGTCTCGTGTCGGGGCCGTCGGAGGGGGAGATACTGTAGGCGGAGACCCTCCGCCGTCTCTCCGGCTGTGCAGGACGAGCTCGCCGGCACCGACGTTCGGTCCGGCGGGGCCTTCGGCCACCCTGGAGCGCGGCTGCTCCCCGGGTCTGCTCGCGCCGACGGCCTCACGGGCCCGGGTCGCCGAACCCACGGAAACGTGACCGACCCGCCTCTCGGAAAGGTCTAACTATCCCATCCCCGGTCTCGTTGGCCCGGCGGCGTGGGGTGGTGGGTCGGCGATGAAGTTCGCGTTAGCGATGGTCATGGCGGTGGCGGCGCTGATGGTCGTGCCTCTTGGGGCGCTGCTCGGAAGCACTCCCTCTCACGCGGCCACGCTAGGCTACCCCGAGCGAGGTTCCGCGCCGCGATCTGGGGAGATTCGACCCTCGTTGACCCCGTCGGTCTCCTCGTGTACGCCCGTGCCCTGCGTTGCCGACACGCTGGTGCTCTTCAACGACACTCTGGTCCCGCGTAACTTCCTCGCGAGCAGCGGGCTCGGGCCCGTTGCCCTAGCGTATGACGCCGCCCAGGCGCAGGTCCTGGTAGCGAATTCGGGGTCGGACACCCTCAGCGCCGTCTCCGTCGCCACGGACGAAGTCGTCGCCACGGTCGCGGTAGGTTCCGAACCCGATGGCGTGGCGTACGACAGCGGGAACGGAGAAGCCTTCGTCGCCAACCAGTTTTCGAACAACGTCAGCGTGGTCTCGGAGGTGTCGGACCGCGTGGTCGCCACCGTCGCGGTGGGCGACGAGCCCACGGGCGTGGCGTATGACAGCGGGAAAGGGGAGGTCTTTGTCGCGAACGAAGGCTCGGACAACGTGAGCGTGATCTCGGACGCGACGGACCGCGTCGTCGCCACGGTCGAGGTCGGTGCCTATCCCCGAGCCGTAACGTACGACAGCGGCAGGGGCGAGGTCTTCGTCGCGAACTTGGGGACCGGCGACGTCAGCGTGATCTCGGCCGCCACGAATCGCGTCGTCTTCACGCTCGCGGCGGGCTCCGTTCCCGACGGCGTGGCCTATGACGGCGGAACCGGGGAGGTCTTTGTCGCCAACGGCGGCTCGGACAACGTCAGCGTGGTCGCGGACGCCAACGACAGCGTGGTCGCCACCATCCCGGTGGGTTTCTATCCCGTCGGCGTGGCCTACGACAGCGCTCTAGGGGAGATCCTTGTTGCGGACTCGGCTTCGAAGGACGTCAGCGTGATCTCGGACGCGACGGACCGCGTGGTCGCCACGCTCGCCGTCGGGACGGAACCCTATGACGTGGCGTACGACAGCGGTAACGGGGAGGCGTTTGTCGCGAACCTGGGTTCGGAAACCGTCAGCGTGGTCTCGGACGTCAGCGACACCGTCGTGGCGACGGTCCCTCTGGGCAGCAGCCAGCCGTTCGGCGTGGCGTACGACAGCGGCAAGGGCGAGGTCTTCGTCACGAACGCCCTTACGAGCACCGTGAGCGTCATCGCGACCGCCACCGACACCGTGGCGGCGACGATCCCCGTGGGCTCCTACCCGACCGGCGCGGCGTACGACGCGGCGCGTGGGGAGGTCTTTGTCGCGAACGAAGGGTCGGACAACGTGAGCGTCCTCTCGGACTCCACCGACACGGTCGTGGCGACCGTGGCGGTCGGCTGCTACCCCCAGGGAGTCGTCTACGATCCGGTCCAGGGCGAGGTGTTCGTCGCCAACTCCTGTATCAACATCGGGGGGGCCACCGTGAGCGTCATCAACGATACGAACGACACGGTCGTCTCGACCATCGGGGTAGGCGGCAATCCCCTGGGCATGGCCTTCGACTCGGCGAAGGACGAGGTCTTCGTTCAGAACGAGTACAGTGACGACGTCAGCGTGATCTCGGCCTCGACCGACGAAGTGGTCACGACGATTCCGGTGGGTGACGATGGCGGCACGCTCACCCAGGAGGCGTACGATGCGGGCGGTCCCGGGACGGTCGCGTACGGCCCCGGCACGGGGGAGGTGTTCGTCACGAACTATGCGTCCAACAACGTCAGCGTGATCTCGGATGCGACCAACACGGTGGTGGCTTCGGTCGCGGTGGGCAGCAATCCGTCGGGCGTAGCCTACGACAGCAGCCTGGGCGGGGCCCTCGTCGAGAACTTTGGTTCGGACACCGTGAACCTGATCGCGGAGTCCATCAACAACCTGCTTCCGACCGTCGCCGTCGGCAGCGGGCCGAGGGGTCTGGCGTACGACCCTGGCCAAAACGAGGCCTTCGTGGTCAACCAGCTCCAGGGTACGGTCTCCGTCCTCGACATGCCGGCGGCGACGCAGGCCTCGACGTACTCGGTGACGTTCCAGGAGTCGGGGCTCCCGGGCGGGACAAGTTGGAACGTAACGGTGGGCGCGACCGCCCTCACGTCGAGGGACGCGACCCTGGTGTTCATGCTGACCAACGGGACGTACGCCTACACTGTCGGTTCGGGGAACAAGAACTGGGCCGCGCCCGGGGGTACGTTCACGGTGAACGGGGCCGCCTTGTCGGTCCCCGTCAGTTTCCGGCTCCTGACCTACACCGTGACGTTCACGGAGTCCGGATCGCTGACGAAGCGTCAGGAGAAGACGTTCGAGACGAAGGGCTGGACGGTGGTGCTGAACGGGACGGCGCTCTACAGCACGGGGACGTCCATCTCCTTCAGCGGGGTGCCGAACGGGACGTCTCCGGTGCTGATCTACGGTCCGTCGGGCTTTGACCTCACGGGCAGCGGAACGGTCGCGGTGCACGGGACGACGAACGTGGGCGTGACGGTGAGCAAGGGGAAGACGGTCACGCTGACGTTCAAGGAGAAGAAGCTCGCGAAGGGGACGAGCTGGTGCGTGACGGTGGACGGCGACCCGGAGTGCACGACCGGTAAGAGCCTCAAGTTCGCGGACCTGAGCCCGGGGACGTACAGCTACGCGGTCGGGTCGGTGTCGGGCTACACCGCGACGGCGACGATCGGGAAGACGTCCGAGCCGCTGTCCGGGTCGCTCGACCTGACGAAGGCCACGACGGTGAAGGTGACGTTCAAGGCGAGCTGAGGGACCCCGGAGCGTGGTTCCTGAGGCCGATTCTCTCGGCAACGCCATAACGCCTTAGTCACGGGCCGACTGACGTTCGAGCGACCATGTCGACGGAGTTGCAACTGATCCGTGGGTTGTACCGGTACCATTTCCGGAAGCTCCGGAGCTATCTTCGGACGATCTGGAAGCTACCCCTGAAGGAGCGATACCGCGACCGCGGCGCCACGTATCCCTCGCTCGTCGACCTCTACCTGCACATCTTGGACGATTACCGGTTCTGGTTCATCCAAGCGTACACGGGCAAGAGCTTCCAGGACTTCCCGCTGGGCATCCGGCTTACCCGCGGGGAAGCCGAGCGGGCGACGGACGAGGTGGACCGCTTGGTGAACGGCTTCCTCAGGACGCTGCGAGCCAAGGACCTCGACCGGAAGTTCTACATCCGGGTCGACAAGAGGTCGATCACGATCCGCGCGATGCTCCTGCAGATGATCGAGGGGGACCTCCAGCACAAGGGTGAGCTCAACGCTCTGCTGTGGCAGATGGACGTCCAACCGCCGGCCGTCGACCTCTCACGCGCGGCGATCTTCTAGAGGACGAGCAGCAAGGGGCGCCACGATAACGGATGATCCCCGCGAAACGACTCCGCGCCCGGCCGAGGGACCCGGTCGTTCGCAAGGAAGCAGTGCCCTCGGACGCCCGAGGAGCCTCGGCCGACGCAGGATCGAGGGGTCCGATCGGGCAACGTCTCTTCACAGACGACCGCCCGGTCCGCTGAGGCCTGCGCTCCTCTCGAATCCTAAGTCCAGCTATGAACCGTTGAGCAGTTCGATCCCCGCATGCCCGGGGCGAGCGTCGAGCGACTCCGAAGGTGGGCGACGGCGTTGCCGGGGGTGACGGAGAAGCGGCACCCCCGATTCGCGTTCCCGATCTGGCAGGTGGGGGGGAAGACGTTCCTGGGCATGGGGCGGGACAAGACCCTGGCGACGTTCCGCATTGTCGAACGTTCCGCCCGGGCCGCCGCGGCAGCCCATCCAGAGTACTCCCGAGTGGTCCGTCGGTCCGGCTCGAGGCGGAGTTATCAGGGACTGGAGGTCCGGCTTCGGGGCGCCTCAGGCGCGCACCCCAATCTTCTCGTGCTCGAAGCGTGGGCTGCCCAGGCCCCCACGAAGCTGGTCCGGAGATACCTCGACGGCGGCGGCCGTCTGCCCGGCCCCCGGCGGGCCCGCCGGAGCCCGGAGAACGTCGTGCAGGACTGAGTCCCGACGCATGGTCCGCGGGGGGGAATCTTCTGGCGACCCCTCCGAACGTGGATGCCGCGAGCCCACCGACCCTTGATGCCCGCGAGCGGAGCGAAGGGAGATCCCGACCCGCCGAGCTCGGAGGGCTCGGTTAGGGTTCTCGACCTCGCTTGCCGACCAGGTGGATCAGGCCGTCGGCCAGCGTACCCGCCCAACAGGCGTAGTCGTGGCCGCCCACGAATTCAGCGTACTTCACGGCGTATCCCTTGGCCACGAGCACGTCTCGGAGGTGACGGACCCCCGCTAGGAGCGAGAGCTGGGTCCCCGGAAAGACCGTGGTCTCGAACGTACCCGCATCGAGATAGAACTTCGTGGCCAATCGAGGAGAGTCCGCGAACTCCTCCATCAGGGTCGGCGACCCGAGCATGTCGCCCGACGCGGACCAGCCGAACGCGCCGGACTGCGCCAACACATTCCCGAACAGTTCGGGGTACCGTAGGGCGGCCAAAGCGGCGGTCAGGCCGCCGAGACTAGAGCCGACCAGCACGGTCCTGTCGGGCGATACGGTCACTCGATGGCGACGCTGCAGCCACGGAACCAGCTCGGAGGAGAGAAAGCGCACGAACCGGTCGTTGTGCAGGAGCTCCGCCTCCCGCGCGCCCGGGGCGTTCCCCACGAGGACGAGCACCGACGGGTCGATCCGGTTCGAGGCGACCAGGTTCTCTACGATGACCGGGGCCGGCACCGCGCTCTGGTACGTGACGCCGTCGAACGCCACGACAACATTGTACCGGGAGCGCTCCAAGCTTAACCCCGGAGGCACGAACACCCACACCGACCGCGCGCCGTCGACGTTCGTGCTCCCGAGCCGCGCATGGTCCACCCTCCAACGAGGCGGGCGACGCGCCCGGACCCACGGTTGACGTGGTGCGCTCGGGAGCGCGAGGACGGAAACGGTGACGGCCGCGTCCCCGGGGTCGTCCGGGTCCTTGGCCATCGTCAGACGGGCGGGATTCTGGGGATCCGGCAGAAGGGAGCGGAAGTACTCTCCCCAGTCTCCGCCGTTGGCAGGCGTGGGCGTCGGCCGAGGCGAGAACGCGTAGACCGCCCTGGTCTTCCGCGGAAGAACGAACGTCCGGTACCGCACGTCGGTCCGACCCAGCGGCAGCAGTTCCGTCTCCGAGTTCAGGAGGTTGGCGATCGGAGTGTAGACGGAACCGGGGCCATCCCGTTGCTCCGTGCGCCACACGAACGTTACCCGCAGCCGGGTAGGGTCGCCGGTGACAGACTCCACGATCGGAAGGCCGCGGGAGGCGAGCTCTCGCCACGCGGCCCTCGTGCGCGACTCGTCTGCCCTGGAGGATCGCTTCAGGTACTGGGCGAGTCGCGGGCTGGCCACGGGAGGCGTATCCACGGGCGGGAATCCCGGCCGTTGAGCCGGCCCGACATCATTAGCCATTCCGTAGTTCAGGCTTGCCCTCGGAGCGACCGCGAGGAGTTCCGGGGGACCCCACGCTGGGACCTGGGTTGCCCTTCCCGCGGATCGGCAGCGCTCGTCTTCCGCCGCTGGGATGCGCCGGAGAGACGCTCGCCGAGTCGAACATCCCGATCGGCGCGTGCGGCGTAGGGACAGAACGTCGACACGGCCGCTTCCTCATCCCAAGCCGCGGAGCTCCGAACCTTCGGCCCACTTCCGACCGATGCTCACGGCGAACCTCAAGCCCCGAGACGCGAGCGGATTCTTCGAGGATAACGCCGCAGGAAGAGTTCTGGCGCACGACAACATGCTTCGGAATCGTTGCCACCCTTCAGACGGGTGCGACGCGGCCCCTACGAGTCGACCTCAGGCTTCCGCGCGATCACTACGTCCATCGCCTTCCGATGGGGAACGCCGCTGGCCGTGGAAAGGAACTCCACCTGTCCCGAGTCCAGGATCTGCCAGTCCCAGTAGTAGCCCAGCAGCTCCCCCGAGCGGAACGGCGACGCGAACGGATTCGTGCTCTGGGGCGGAATGTAGGGCTTCGGCACGTCAGCGTTCATCGCGTTGATTCCCCCCGGCGCGGTCATGGCTTTGAAGTGTTCAAATCGACGTGCCCGCAGCCGCCGAGGAAGGTTGTTCAGGGCGCCGGAGCAGAACACCACGTCCACCCGACGACTCAGTCGGTAGGTCCGAAGGTCCCCGACACGAAATCGAACGTTGACCCCGAGCCGGGACGCGCGCCGCTCCGCCTTTCGGACCCCTACGCTCGAGATATCCACGCCCACCACCCGATAGCCGTGCCGGGCAAAGTAGATCGAGTCCCGGCCCTCGCCGGAGCCCAGGTCGACCAACGTTCGAGGGGAGCGAGGAAGC
>JASHSA010000139.1 GCA_030037035.1 Thermoplasmata archaeon | reverse complement strand
GAGACGATGCTCGCGTTCGTCAACAACATCAACACCGTCGACGGCGGGACGCACGTCATCGGCCTGCGCAGCGCGCTGACCCGGACGCTCAACGACTACGCGCGCCAGCGGGGCTGGGTGAAGGGCGACAAGGAGGGGCTCACCGGCGAGGACGCGCGGGAAGGCCTCACCGTGGTCCTGTCGGTGAAGGTCCTCGAACCGCAGTTCGAGGGCCAGACGAAGGCGAAGCTCGGCAACTCCGAGGTGAAGGGCCAGGTCGAGAGCGCCGTCAGCCAGAAGCTCGCCGAGTTCCTGGAGGAGCATCCGTCGGTCGGGCAGTCGCTCATCTCGAAGGCGCTCCAGGCCGCGCAGGCCCGCGAGGCGGCGCGCAAGGCGCGCGAACTGACGCGGCGCAAGGGCCTCCTCGAGGGCGGGGGGCTCCCCGGCAAGCTCGCCGACTGCCACTCGCGCGACCCGGCGCAGTGCGAGCTGTTCATCGTCGAGGGCGACAGCGCCGGCGGGACCGCGAAGCAGGGGCGCGACCGCGAGTTCCAGGCGATCCTGCCGCTCCGCGGCAAGGTCCTCAACGTCGAGAAGGCGCGTCTCGACAAGATGCTCCAGAGCGAGCAGATCCGCGCGCTGATCACCGCGATCGGGATCGGGATCGGCGACGACCAGGACCTGAGCCAGCTGCGCTACCACAAGATCATCATGATGACCGACGCCGACGTCGACGGCTCGCACATCCGGACCCTCCTGCTGACGCTGTTCTACCGGAAGATGCCGAGCCTGATCACGGAGGGCCGGGTCTACATCGCCCAGGCACCGCTCTACCGCGTCCAGAAGGGCGCGAAGATCGTCTACGCCTACTCGGACGAGGAGCGCGAGCGCGCCGTCGCCGACCTCGGCGGCGCGAAGGGGATCACGATCCAGCGCTACAAGGGGCTCGGCGAGATGAACGCCGAGCAGCTCGCCGAGACGACGATGCGGCCCGGGGCGCGGGAGCTGTTCCGCGTCACGGTCGAGGACGCCGCGAAGGCGAACGAGCTGTTCCAGATCCTGATGGGCGAGGAGGTCGAGCCCCGGCGGCAGTACATCGAGCAGCATGCCGTCGAGGTCTCGAACCTCGACATCTAGGCGGGGCGGCCGACGAGCGCGAGCGACCCTGCGACGGTCCCGGAGGCTCTCGCCGCGGTCGGCCACGCGGGCGCCGACCCGCCGCGCCGCCCGGTCCTCCGGCACGGCGCGACGACCGTCGTGACGCTCGCGACGCTCGACGCCGCCGGCCGGCCGGTCTGGCACGGCCTCTGGCTCGCGGACGGCGCCCTCCGCTGGCTCGGACCGGAGCTCGCGCCCTCGGCGCTCGCGTCGCGGGCCGCGGTCCCGGCACCGTCCCGTCCGGTGATCGACCTGCTCTCCGCCTCGTCGCTCTCGCTCCTCGACCGTCTCGAGGCGCTCGCCGTGCGCCTGGACGCGCTGGAGGCGGGCTCGGAGCCCGTGCCGCTCTCCGACCTCTCCGCCCTGCAGCGCGGGCTCGCGGGGGTCCGCAAGCACCTCTTCCGCCTCGAGCTCCTGCTCGCCGAGCTGGACGGACCGCTCGGGGCTCGCTTCGAGGGGATCGCCCCGGCGCTCGCGGAGCTCTCGGCCGGCTACGCCCGGACGGCGGAGCTCGCCGCCGGCCTGCAGCAGACGGCGCGCGACCTCCTGAGCCTGCGCGCGGCGGTCGAGGCGAACCGGCTCGCCGAGACGGCGAACGCCCTCGGCGAGACCTCCAACGGGATCGCGGCGCTCGCGAACACGTCGAACCTCAGGATGCTCGGCGTCGCCTACGTCGCGCTCGCCCTCGCGCTCGTCAGCGCGGTCGTCCTGATCCCGAACACCGCCGCGACGATCCTCGGCATGCCGAGCGCCGCGTGGGTCCCCGGGCGCTGGGTCGACGTCACGCTGGTCGTCCTCGCGGTCGTCCCGATCGCGGTCGTCTTCTCGCGCCCGTGGGTCCGCCGCATGCTGCGCGGCTGGGGCGCGTTCGAGCGCCGCAGCGCCGAGGGGCTCGCCGACCTTCCGGAGATCTCCCCGGCCGCCGCGCGGCGCCCCGCCGAGGCCGAACGACTTATTCGCGAGCGGCCGTAGCCGCGCCGTGCCGGCCCCGCCGAAGGCGCCGCCGCTCGTCATCGCCGACGCGCTGCTCGTCACGCAGAACCCCCGCCGCGAGGTCGTCCGGGGGGACCTTCGGATCGAGGACGGGGCGTTCACCCACGTCGGACCGAACGCCCCCCGGGCCGGGGCGGAGCTCGTGGACGGCCGACGGTTCGCGGCCGTGCCGGGGTTCGTCAACGCCCACACGCACGTCGCGATGGCGCCGCTGCGCGGGATCGCCGACGACGTGGAGCTCGGGGGGTTCCTCGACGTGCTGTTCCGCGTCGACGCGCACCGGACCGAGGCGGACGTCGAGGCCGGCGCGCGCGTCGGGGTCGCCGAGATGCTCCTCGGGGGGACGACGTCGTTCCTCGACCTCTACTACTTCGAGGACGCCGTCGCGCGCGCGACCGAAGCGCTCGGCGCCCGCGGGTTCCTCGGCTGGGCCGTCCTGGACGACGACAAGACGACGCAGCGAGGCTCGCCCCTCGCCAACGCGAACGGCTTCCTCGAGCGGTGGCGGCAGCACCCGACCGTGCGGCCGCTGGTCGCCCCCCAGGGGGTCTACGTCTGCGCCGAGGAGACGTGGCTCGGCGCGAAGGAGCTCGCCGAGCGCGACGGGACGCTCGTGCACTATCACCTCGCCGAGACGCGACGCGAGGTCCACGAGCACGAGGCACGCACCGGGCGGCGGCCGGGCGTCTGGCTCGAGGAGATCGGCTTCCTCGGCCCGCGCCAGGTCGCCGCCCACGCCGTCTGGCTGACCGGCGAGGAGATCGCGCTGCTCGGCCGGCGCGGCGTCGGGGTCGCCCACTGCCCGAGCTCGAACCTCAAGCTCGCGGGCGGAGGGGTCGCTCCCGTGGTCGAGCTGCGCGCCGCCGGGGCGACCGTCGGCCTCGGGACCGATTCGGTCGCGAGCAACAACTCGCTGTCGATCTTCCGCGAGATGCACGTCGCCGGCCTCGTTCAGAAGAACCAGCGCTGGGACGCGACCGCCCTCAGGGCCCAGGAGCTGCTCGACCTCGTCACGGTCGACGGGGCCCGCCTCCTCGGGGAGGCCGAACGGCTCGGCTCGCTCGAGGTCGGCAAGCGCGCCGACCTCTCGCTCGTGCGGCTCGACCACCCGAGCCTCGTACCGGCCCGGCCGGAGGCGATCGTCTCGCACCTCGCCTACTCGGCGAGCGACGAGGCGGTCGACTCCGTCTTCGTCGACGGGAGGCCGGTCGTGCGGGAGCGCCGCCTCGTCCACGCCGACTGGGAACAGCTCCGCGCCGACGCCGAGGCGGCGAGCGAGACGCTCTGGGCCGCACGCGCCCGCCGCTAGACCCGTTCCCTCAGGCGGGGCGCTCCTCCCCGAGCGCCTGTTCGAGCCGAGCCGCCAGCGCTTCCGGCCCCTCCGTCCATCCGAGCTCCGCCACGCCGCCGAGCGCGTCGGTCAGCTCAGGGACGTCGGCGTCGAGGAGGCGGCCGACGAGGGCGCGGTCGACGCGGTAGGAGACGGTCCCGTGATGAAGGAGGGTCTGCGCGGTCGCGTGCTGCGCCGCGCCGCCCACCACCTTGCCGCCGAGCCGGAGGACCTCCCCGCGCGAGGAGAGCGTGCAGTACTCCTCGGAGCGGGCCGGGGGAGGGCCCCACGCCGCAGAGAGCCCCGCCGTCGCGAGGGCGCGGACGAGCCCGCTGCCCAGCCGGGCGTAGGCGCGCGCATAGTCGCGGCCGACGCGGGGGTCGGCGCGCGGCAGCACGATCGCCCAGAGGAGATCCCCCTCCTCGTGGAGGAGCCCGCTGCCTCCGCTCGAGCGGGGGAG
>JASHSA010000138.1 GCA_030037035.1 Thermoplasmata archaeon | reverse complement strand
TGATCCTCCGCGCGCTGCGCCGCGCTGCCGAGAACGACCGACGGTCGGCGTCGACCCAAGCCGCGCTCTACATCGAGAACGGCCTGGGCCTGCGCAAGCCGCGGCCTCGTTGATCCGCCGGCGGACGCAGCCACCTAGGAAGGTCGCAACCCGGCCCCGGGCCGGGAGGCCCGACCTCTCGAGATCCGCCCGCACGCTGCCGGCGGCGAGAGGTTCGGCCGGGCTTCCGGGCCGTCAGGCCGACGCGGAAGGCCGTCTCCGTAGGTCTCGGGCCGGCGGTCGTCAGGGTCCTTCCCGCCGCTCCAGGAGGGCCGGGACGGGGCTCGGGCCGGTGCGGTGGCGTCGACCGTGGGGCCCGCAGACCCGGGACGATCGGCTTCGGGTGAGGGGACGCGCCGGCCCGTCACCCTGAGGACGGGGGCTGCCCGGAGCCGTCGGGCGGTGCGCCGCCGGCCGGAGGGGTCCCGCCGGAGGTCGGTCCCGGCGAGCCCGGGCCGGAGCCGCTCGGAGGGGGCGAGCTCTTCCGCCGGGCGAGCAGCACGGCCACGCCCGCCAGCACCACGACGGCCGCGAGGATCCCGCCGAGCAGGGCGTACCCCTCGTCCGCGGGGAGCCCGAGGAACGTCGCCGCCTTGGACGTTGGCGCGAACCCCACCGGCTGGGCGACGGACTTGCCGGCCACGACCACGGTGCCGCCGGACGGGCTCGCCGAGTAGCCCGACACCGCCTCGACCGTGAACGGGTAGCTGTCGTTCGTGAGCTGCACGACGATCGTCGACGTCGTCGAGGAGTACGGGGTCCCTCCCACGTCGACGGACCACGCGCTCCCGGACGGGAGGCCGCTCTCCGTGAACGTCACGGCGTAGAGCACCGGCGCGAACGTGACCGGGACGGTCGTCGGCATGCCGATCACCGTTGCCGTGCCGGCGGAGGACGCCTCCCGCTTGTCGACGGTCCCGACGGTGTACGCGTAGCTGCCGTTCGGCTCGGAGACGGTGAGCGTCGCCGAGGTCGTGTGCTGCGAGCCCAGCACGGTACCGTTGACCCACCATTCGGTCCCCGAGGGGAGACCGCTCTCGCTGAACGTCAGGACCCACGTCAGGAGGGTGAACGTCACGGGGACGGAGACGGCCCGGCCGTCGACCGGGAACGAGCCGCCGACCGCCTCGTAGCGCTTGTCGAGCGTCGCGACCGTGTAGTCGTAGGTGCCGTTCGCCTCCGGGAACGTCAGCGACGTCCCGCTCCCCGTCTCCGAGGGACCGTCGGTGACGTTGAACCACCACGTCGTCCCGCTCGGGAGCCCGCTCTCCGTCGCCGTGACCTCGAAGGTGACGAGCGCGTAGGCGGCGCTCACCGAGACGTTCGCCCCGTCGACGCGGAAGCTTCCGCCGCTCGAGGCGTAGCTCGGGTCGGTGGTGCGGGCGCTGTAGGTGTAGCTCGAGTTGTCGAGCGCCAGGACGATCGTGCCGGGGACGTTCGCCGAGCCGGTGGCGCCGGAGGAGGACGTGACCGACCAGTTCGCTCCGGCCGGCAGGCCGCTCGCGGAGAACGTCACGGCGTAGAAGCCGTCGGCGGCCGACGGATAGCAGTCGACCGCCACCTCCACCTGTAGGCCCGCGACCGTCAGCGACGACGTCGACGGGCTCGAGGCGTACGGGTACGGGGGGTTGATGGTGTAGCCGTAGGTGCCGTTCGGTTCGAGCAGTACGATCGTGCGGTTCGTGTTCGAGCCGAACGAGCCCGAGAGGTTCACCAGCCAGGAGGCCCCGGCGGGAAGTCCGGTCTCGACGAACACGACCCGGAAGAACCCGGAGGCGATCGAGAAGGAGATCGCCTGCTCGACCGACGCGTCGTCGACCGTCACGTTGCCGTTCACCGGCGTCGCGAGGTACCCCATCGGCGCTACGATCGAGAAGTTGTACGCCCCGTTCGGACGGTCGACCGTGAGCGGCGTCGGCGCGGTCGCCAGGTAGTCGACCCCGGCGAGGTCGATCGTCCACAGCGTCCCGTTCGCGAGGCCGGTCTCGTCGAAGACGATCGCATACTCGGTGCCGATCGTGATCGCGATCGTCAGGGACGCCCCGTCGACCGTGAACGTGCCGCTGGAGGGCTCGGCCGTATAGCCGCTCGCGAAGACGACGACCTCGAACGAGTAGGTCCCGTTCTCGAGGGCGAACGAGATCGTCGGGCCGGTCGAGGACGAGCCGGCCCCGCCGTCGGACCAGAGGACCTCGACGAGCCACTCGTCGCCGGCCGGTAAGCCGGTCTGCTCGAACGTCACCGAGTAGTTCCCGGGAGCGATCGTGAACGTCAGGTCCTGGAGGACGTTCGCCGCGTCGACGAGGACCGTCCCGGAGGACGGCGCGACGTCGTAGCCGAGCGGCGGCGTCACCGAGAACGGGTAGCTGCCGTTCGGCTCGGAGATGTTCAGCGAGTCCTGCGAGCTGACGTACGTCGTGCCGCCCAGGTCGACGTACCAGGTCGAGCCGTGCGACTCGCCGATCGCATAGAACGTCACCGTGAACGCCTGCTGGAAGGTGATCGTGACGGTGACCGGCGCGCCGCTGACGGTGAACGTCCCCGAGTTCGGGACCGGCACGTAGCCGCCCTCGAGCGCGTCGACGTAGTACGTGTAGCTTCCGTTGGTCAGCGCGAAGCCGATCGTCGTCCCCAGCGAGCTGTTCTCGGCGAAGCTCTCGTCCAGGCCCGGCGTCACCTCGACGTACCAGTCGAACGTGCTGGGGACCCCTTCGGCCTGGAACGTCACGGCGTAGAGCGGGTAGAAGCCGAAGAGGACCTCCGAGGGCGCGGCCCCGTCGACGACGACCGTCCCGTTCGGCGGTGCGACGTAGAAGCCGCTCACGTTCTCGGCGGTGAACTGGAACGCCCCGTTCGGTTCGCGGAAGGTGAGGGTCCGGGCGCTCGAGGTGCCGACGACCCCCTCGAGCGCGACCGACCAGGCGGTGCCGGTAGGCAGCCCCTCTTCGCCGAACGTGACGGTGTAGAGCGGCTCCGCGGCGAACGCGACGTCCTGCGTGACCGCGCCCCCGTCCACCGTGACGTTGCCGGCCCTGGGGGTCGCGGCGTACGCGGTCGCCCCGACCGAGTAGGAGAACGTGCCGTTCGTGATCCGGAAGGAGATCGTGCTGGAGGTCGACGTGTTCCCGACGCCGTCCAGCTCGGCCCGCCACGCGGTCCCGCCCGGTAGGCCGGACTCCCGGAACGTCACCACGTACTGCGCCGAGGTCGGCGCGAGGAACGACAGCGTCCCGGACGCCTCGTTCGCCGTGACGAGGCCGCCGGTGACCGGGTCGAACGCCTCCCCGAGCGGCCCGATCCCGACCGAGACGGTCTCGGAGAGCTTGGGCGCGCCGGCGGCGATGACCGAGAGCTCGGAGTACGACGGCTCGTCGACGACGACGTCGCCCGTCCCGCGGTCGATCTGGAAGCCGGTCGCCGCGACCGGGGTCGTGACCGTGCCGACGAGCGTCCCGGAGGAGGGGTCGAAGACCTCGACCTGGCTCTTGCCGGGGAGGGCGACGTAGAGGTAGGAGTCGACGGCGTCGACGGCGATCGCGCCCGCGCCGGTGCCGACGGCGATCGTCGAGACCTCGTTGCCGGTGCGGGCGCTGAAGACGCCCAGCTCGGTCGAGTTCTCGGCGGCGCCGTAGGCCCTACCGGTGGCGTTGTCGAACGCGGTCGAGCCGGCGCTGACGCCGAAGGAGAAGCTGCCGAACTCGGCGTCGGTCGTGCCGTTGACGATGCGGAGCAGTTCGCCGGAGCTCACGAAGAGGTGGTCGTCGAACGGGTCGAGGGCGAGCGGATCGGCGACGCGGTTCACGCCCCACGAGAACGTCCGGATCAGGCGCCCGGTCGCCCCGTTGATCGCATACAGTCCGACGGAGCCGCCGACGTAGATCTCGCCGTTGAGCGGGTCGGCGAGGGCGGCGTGCGGCGCGTAGACCCCCGGGATCGTCGCGAACGGGCTGTCGTTCACGGCGCCGATCACGGTGAGCGCCTCGGTGAACCCGCCTCCGACGAGCACGTCGCCGGTCCAGGGGTCGACCGCGACGAACGTGTTGAAGAACCCGGGGACGACGACGGTCGCCTGCACCAGGTCGGTCGTGCCGTTGACGACCAGGACCGTGTTGGGAGCCTCGTTGACGACGTAGAGCTCGCCGTTCACGCTGTCGGCGGTCACGTTCTCCGGGATGACGCCGAGGGCCAACGGGCTCGCGGCGGTGTTGGCCGTGGTGTCGATCGTCGTGACGTCCCCGTCGCCGGACGCCGGCACGAACAGCTTGCTGGCCGGCCCGTCCAGGGCGCTCTCGAACGGAAGCTCCTCGAGGAAGTTGAAGAGGTCGTTCCCGACGCGGAGCGGCGCGCCCGCGACCCCCGTGCTCATCACGAGGGCGTACTCCGAGCCGCCGATCGTGAGCTCGGAGGTCGGTACATCGACCGGCTCGGTCAGCGCGTTCACGTACAGGTCGCCGTTCCCCGCGTCGACCGTGAACGCGTCCGGCACCACGAGCTCGGTCGGGGTGCCGAGCGTGATCGTCGTCCCGACGCTCCCGCCTGGCGAGATCGTGACGACCCCTTCGCCGAGCTCGCTCGCCACGAACCCTTCTCCGTTCGTCGGGTCGACGGCGACGGCGAGAGGGGTCGCGACGGACGGCGAGGCGACGACGTCGTCGCCCGAGGTCGAGATCACGGAGACGTTGTCGCTCCCCTCGTTGGCGACGAGCACGGTCCCGGCCGTCGGGTCGTCCGCCAGGGCGATCGGCTCCTCGCCGACCACGATCGACCGGTGCACGGTGAGCAGCTTCACCCCGATCGGCGTGACCTCGCCCGAGCCGCTGCACGCGACGAAGACCTGGTCGCTCGTCGCATCGTACGCGAGGGAGACCGGCTCCTGCCCGACCGTCAGCGTGGTGACGGCCAGCTCGGAGGAGGCGTTCAGGACCGTGACGCTCGAGCTGTCGAGGTTCGCGACGAACACGAGACTGCTCGTGTTGTCGACCGCGAGCGCGACCGGGTCGGCGCCGACCGGCAGCGTCGCGAGCACGCTCGCGGTCGCCGGGTCGATCAGCGTGACGCTTCCGGCGAGCGTGTCGGCCACGGCGACGACCGTCCCGCCCGGCGTGCTGACGAGGACCTCGGCCGAGGCGCCCACGCCCGTCAGGATCGTGCCGACGACCGAGTCGGTCGAGGGGTCAACGACCGAGATCTGGCCGGCCTCTCCGAGGGAGACGTTGCCGGAGGCGAAGCAGGCGACGTAGACCTCGCTCTCGCCCGGAACGTAGAGCGCGCTCATCGGATAGACGCAGTTGTCCGGCAGGACGTTCCCCGGAAGCTTGGTGCCGTTGACCAGGTCGAGGGTCGAGGTGACCTTGAAGTTCGACTCGAACGACGGCGAGACGGCGGCCCGGGCGTTCTGCTCGAAGCTCGCGCTCCCAAGGTCGGAGAGCGTCGGCGGATGAGCGAGCAGCGAGCCGAGGAACGTTCCCGAGAGCGGCGCGGGCGTCGCGGGTGCGGCGGACGGGCTTCCGCCCGCGGACGACCCGGCGGGCGCGGGGGCGCCGGAGGAGGCGGAGACCGTCAGTCCCCGGGAGACGTCCGAGGTGCCGGCGCCGGCCGAGGCGGGGAGCGGACCGAGCTGGCGCGACGCCAGGACCGCGGAGCTCGGTACGACCAGCAGCGCGACCAGCGCGACGAGGCAGGGTACGGTCCATCGGTCCCGGTCCGAGCGGAGCGCCTTCGCCATGGCACCCCGCCCACTGACGTAAGCTATTCAACGATTCCCCACCTACTCCTTCCTCGGGCGTCCTTCGCGTCCCACGGCCGTGAGCGCGACGGGCGGAGCGATACGGTGAGCGGTTCGGAGGCACCCCCGGCGAGGGGCGGCGAGGCGTTCGGTGCCCCGGGGCTCCCGCCGCGCTGGTCCCGCGGGAACAAGGACGGCGTGGGGACCGCCTACTCCGCCGACAGCCGGCTCTGGTTCACCCTCTGGCGGGGGATCGTGACGGAGGTCTACTTCCCGACGATCGACCGCCCTCAGCTGCGCGACCTGCAGTTCCTCGTCACGGACGGCCGGTCGTTCTTCCACGAGGAGAAACGCCACCTCGAGCCGAAGGTCGAGATGATCGGCCGGCACGCGCTCGGCTACCAGGTCCGTGCCGCGGACCCCGAAGGGCGGTACACGCTCGAGAAGGAGGTCCTCGCGATGCCGCACCTCCCCGCGCTGGTCGAGCGGGTCCGCTTCGAGGCCGCGCCGGCCTGGAGGTCCCGCCTGCGCCTGTTCGTGCTCGCGGCGCCCCACCTCGAAGGCGGAGGGGGCGGGAACTCCGCCCGGCGCGCGAACGTCTCCGGCCGCGACTTCCTCGCCGCGGCGAAGGGTGAGACGGCGCTCGCGCTCGGGGCGTCGACGCCGTTCCGGCGCCTGTCGTGCGGGTTCGTCGGCCGGAGCGACGGGTGGACCGACCTCTCCGAGAACCTGGAGATGGACTGGGAGTTCGACTCGGCGACCGACGGCAATGTCGCGCTGACCGGCGAGCTCGACCTCGGCCGCGAGGAGGAGTTCACGCTCGTGCTCGCGCTCGGCCAGGGGCTCCCGCACGCGACGAGCGTCCTGTTCCAGGCGCTCGCCACGCCGTTCGCCGACGCCCGGCGCCGGTTCGTCGAGCAGTGGCAGCGCGCCTGCCGCCATCTCAAGCCGCTCGTGAAGACGACCTCCGACCGGGGCCACCTCCTGCACTCCAGCTACAGCGTCCTGCTCGCCCACGAGGACAAGAGCTACCCGGGAGCGTTCATCGCGTCGCTCTCGATCCCGTGGGGAGCCTCCCGCGGCGACGACGAGCGGGGCGGCTACCACCTCGTATGGAACCGCGACCTCGTCCAGATCGCCGGCGGGCTCCTCGCCGCCGGCAACCGCGAGGCGCCGCTGCGCGCCCTCGTCTACCTCGCGACGCGACAGCGCCCGGACGGAGGGTTCCCGCAGAACTTCTGGATCCCGGGCGACCCGTACTGGACGGGCCTCCAGCTCGACGAGGTCTCCCACCCGATCATCCTCGCCTGGCACCTGTACCGCGAGAAGGCGCTCGAGGAGTTCGACCCGTATCCGATGGTCCTCGCCGCCGCGGCGTTCCTCGTCCT
>JASHSA010000137.1 GCA_030037035.1 Thermoplasmata archaeon | reverse complement strand
GCGAGCAACTTCGCCGCTTCGGAGTTCCGGTACGTGAACGCGCAGGGCGCCGACTTCGCGGGGGCCGACCTGGTGAACACCGACTTCCAGTACGCCAACCTCGCGTTCTCCGACCTGGCGGGAGCGAACCTCACCGGGGCGAACCTGCACGGCGCGAACCTGTGGGGCGCCAACCTCACGGGGACGATCCTCTAGGGAGTTTCCCGGGGCCGAGCGCCCCGGGGTCTGGCGGCCCGACGCCCCCGCGACGGATCCTCCTACCGCGACGCCGGCCTCCCGAGGTATAGCGGCCCCGCGGGGGGCCTCGGCCGAGCGACATCCGCCTGGCGGCCGCCGCCCGTTCGACCGGTCGGCTCGCGTCGCGAGAAGCTGGCGCGCGCTCGATAATCAGGGATAATCAGGCCCTCGGGTTCAAAAATGCAAACGCATAAGGGGTGGGAGTCGATTCCCTCCCGAGGCCATTCGATGCGCGCGACACGAAGGTGGACCTGGGTCTTCGCCGGGACGGCCGCCTTGGCGCTTTTCGTCTCGATGGTCGCTCCGGGCGCGAGCTCGGGCGCGCTCGCCTCGTCGCCTGCCGCGATCAGCCCTCAGGTTCACCATGCGAAGGACCCGACCGTCGTCGGGAAGTGGGTCGGCTACGGCCTGCACGGGCGCGCCGGCACGATCTCGTACGTCGCCGGAACCTGGATCCAGCCGGCGTCGGACTGTCCGGCGGCCGGGATCTGGTCCGAGGCGATCGGCGCCGGGCTGAACGCGTTTCCCGCGGGCGGCCGGATCGACGGTGCCGGCACGCTGCTGGTCTGCATCTACGGGGTCGCGGACCTCTTCACGTGGTACGATGAGTCCCAGACCGGCCATTCGGTCGCCGCGGTGCTCACCCCCGGGACGTTCTCCCCCGGCGACGTCTTCGGGGTGAACGTCACCTGTTTCGGGACCCAGTGCAACTACAATCTCTTCGACGGGACCACCGGCCAATCGATCATCACGACCTGGACGTTCTCGAAGCTGCCGCTCGACCAGGGGGAGTGCGTGGTGATGCGGGGGACGAGCCTCGGGCTCCCGTCGGTCTTCGCCCCGATCCCCACCATCCCCAACCCGAGCCGGTTGAACGGTTCGGTCTTCTTCGGCTCGCACTTCACCGGGGACGCCGGCTGCTGGACGACCGGCCCGGGCGGTCCGCTCATCGGTCTAGGGGGCGAGCCTTCGCTCCCGGCGGGCTACTCGGCGCTCACGTTCGAGCTCTCCAACCCGCCGCCAGCCGGCACGAAGATCGCCCCGCAGGCCCCGGTCGCTGGCATCCACGGCCAGCTCGACAGCTTCGCGATCCAGTAGGACCGGGGCTTTCGCCGCTCGGCCCACGGTTCCCGAGGGGGACGTCGGCCGGGGCCGCGAGCCTCTACCGACCCGTCGTGGCGCCGTCGCTCCGCCCGCCCCGCGCGGCACCGGACCGACCGTCGGGGGCGTCGTCCGCGACGCTCCGGACCAGGCCGGGGAACAGCGCCTCGAATCGGGGGTTGCGGTCAAAGTGGCCGCCTTCGAGCTCGTCGTGGACGACCGTGAGGCCGTGGCGACGCGCGACCGCGACGAACCACCGGCTCCCCTCGTCGAGCGCCCACTCGTCCCCCCTCGACGCCGTGACGTGCAGACGACGGAGTCGACCGAGCGCCGACCTCCCCTCCGGGGTGGCGACCCGCTCCACCGGGTCGAACCGCTTCCACCGGGCCCAGACCTTGGGTCGGAACTCGGCCGTCCGCCAGTCGAACGGGAGCTCGAACGCGCCGGGCTCGGCGTCGATCGGCGAGTAGCTCGCCGCCATCGCCGCGGTCAGGAGCGCCGCGCCCGACGGCGCGAACGGGCCCTTCAGCACGTCCGGGTCCTCGAAGAGCGCCGCCAGGAACCGCTCCGGCCCGCCGTACTTCTGGTACTCCCGGGCCGCCCGGCCGAACTCGGGGAGATAGGTGTACTCGAAGCCGACGTCCCCGGCACTCGTGCCGACCGCCCCGAAGAGACCCGGGTGTTCGAAGGCGAGGTGGAGGACGCCGAACCCCCCGCTCGACTGGCCCAGAGCCGCCAGCCCTCGCGTGCCGTACCGCTCCTGCGCCCAAGGCAGGAGCTCGCGCACGAGATAGTCGTCGTACCGGCCGATCGCGGCGGAGTTGAGGTACTGGTTCCCGCCGAGCGACGTGGTGCAGTCCGGCGAGATCACCGTCGCCTCGGGAGCGGCACCGCTGCGCATCAGCCGGTCGAACAGCTGGAAGCGGTTCTCCTGGAACGGCGTCCGCTGACGGAGCTCGGCCGGCCCGGCCCCGAGGAATCCGGGAAGGAACAGCAGGAGCGGCCGTCCCTCCGTCCGGCCGGAGGGGGGCTTGAGCACGGCGACGGCGCGCCGGCTCGGGTCGCCGAGGGGATTGTCCTTCAGAACGGAGCTCTCGTGCTCGAGGACCTCCGAGCGGGCGTCCAGCGAGGGACCGAACGACCGCTCGCCCTTGCGGGCGAGCGGGACGTGGATCGCGTCGGTCGCCCGGCCCGACGGCGCGACGGTCTCGGCGGACGGCGCCGCGGCGTCCCCGGCCCGCCCGGTCGGGGCGTCAGGGGTGCGGCGCTCAGAGTCGCCCACGCGCGGGATTCCCGGGAGGTGCGCGGCCCCTCAGACCATGCAGTGATGCGACGACGACGAGAACCGGATCGTGACCGTCACGCTCCGTTCCGAGAGCTCGACCGTGCCGCTGGACGGCTGCGCCGAGTAGCCGCTGACCGCCGTGACGTTGAACGCGTACGTCCCGGGGGCGAGGTCCGGGAACTCGATCTCGCCGCCCGAACTGCATTCGGTGGCGTTGAGCGTCACGCACCAGGTCGTCCCCGAGGGGAGCCCCTGCTCCTGGAACGTGATCGAGAGCTCCCGCGCCTCTCCGCAGCGGCTGAACGTCACGCTCACCGTCACGTTCGCCCCCGCGATCGTCACCGGCGAGGCGGGCGTGGACGAGCTTACGCGGTAGCCGGACGGCGCGTCGATCGTGTAGTTGTAGAGCCCGTTCGGCTCGACGAACGTCACCGAGGTGTTGTTCGTCGACCTCGTCACGCCGTTCACCGTGACGCTCCAGGACGGCAGCGACGACGACCGCCCCATGCAGCAGCTGCCGCCCCCGCCTCCGCGACCGCCCTGGCCGCCGTAGCCCCCGAAGCCGCCGTCGACCGCGGGGGCGCGACCCGGGTTGCCGTGCGCGGAGCAGGTCGGGACGAGCCCGGTCTCCACGAACGTCAGCGCGTAGGTCGTGGTGCTGACGACCGGCGCGAACGTGACCGTGACGAGGACGCTGCGGTTGCTCACCGTCAGCGGCGACGGCGGGCTCGACCCGACGAGCATGTAGCCGCTGGGCGTGCTCACCGCGTAGGGGTAGCTCCCCGGCGGCGCGAAGAAGCCGATCGAGGACGACGTCGAGCCGTTCGTCATCGTGCCGAGCCCGACCGACCAGGCGGTCCCCGGCGCGAGGCCGGTCTCGTTGAACGTCACCGCGAAGGCGGTCGTCAGCAGGCTGACGTTGCTCGAGCCGGCGTTGATGACGTAGACGAGCTCGTCGACCGGGTCGACGACCCCGGACGTCGGGTACGAGCCGACCGAGAGGTTCTCGACCGCCGAGCTCCCCCGCAGGGCCGTCACCTCGTTCGCCGAGGCGCCGGCGGCGTAGCTGAACGTCCCCGTCGGGTCGACCCCGAGCCACACCGGTCCGGCCGCGACCTCGGTCGTCGCCGTGGCGGCCAGGCCGCTCAGGAACGTGACGCTGCTCGAGTTCGTGTTGGCGACCTCGACCGCCTCGAGGGAGGGGTCGTAGGCGACGAACGTCGGGTCGGCCCCGACCGGGACCGTGCCGACGACCGAAAGGTCGGAGAGGACGCTCACGTCGTCCGAGCCGTTGTTCGCGACGTAGGCGTAGCTGTCGGCGGGGTCGTAGACGACCGCGTCCGGGGTCGTCCCGACGTCGGTCGTGCCGACGAGCGACGTCCCGTGGAGGGCGCTGACGTTGTCGGAGGCGCAGTTGGCGACGAGGACGTCGGCGCTCGCGGCGTCGTAGGCGGCCGCGCACGGCGAGGTCCCGACCGGGACCTTCGCGAGGAGGTGCTCGTCCGCGATCACCGAGACCGCCGAGCCGCCGGCGTTGGTGACGTAGACGAGGCCCGTCGTCGGGTCGACGACCGCGGCGTCCGGCGCCGGGCCGACCGCGAGCGTCGCCGCGACGGTCGTCCCGTTCAGGACGCTGACCGCGCCGGTCTCGCTCTCGAAGTCGTAGCGGTCGACGACGTAGACGTAGCCGTTCACCGCGTCGTAGGCGACGTACACGGGGGTCCCGGTACGGTTCGCCGTGAAGGCGACGGTCGCGACGACCGAGCTCCCGTTCAGGACGCTGACCGTGTCCGAGATCGAGTTCGCGACGTAGACCCAACCGTTCGCGAGGTCGGTCGCGCCGGAGACGGGGTCGGAGCCGACGGCGACCGAGCCGATGACCTTCGGGAGCGTCGACGGTGGATCTTTCGCGAGGCTGGCCGAAGGCCGCGCGAGCGCCGGCGCACCCACGGAGCCCGAAGCCCTCGGCGTCGGGGCGGAGGACCCCGCCCCGGCGAGCGACGCCCCGGCCGTCGACACGATCAGCACGCCCACGGCGAGCCACAGGAGCCCGGTGGTCAGCCTGCGCCCGCGTGACTGGACAGCGGTCATGGTGGCTCGGGATATACGTCGCGCACATGAACGCTTTGAACGGTCGGCGGCGAGCGGGACCCACCCCCACGGACCGGGTGCGACGGCAGGTTCCGCCGGCCCCGGTACGCTTGAGAGCCGGGCCGGGGGCCTCGCGACGGCGTCCCCTCGGCGGCGAGGAGCCCCTGTCAATCTTGAATTACCCGGGGAGCGTACTCCCCGACCGAGGGAGACGATGAAGTGCGAAGGCTGCGGGGCAGAGCTCGCCGTGGGCGCGAAGAGCTGCACAGCGTGCGGTCGCCAGGTCGGCCTCGGCCAGCGTGCCGGGGCGGAGACGGTACACGTCGCCGAGAAGACCGGAGAGGTCGCGGGCAA
>JASHSA010000017.1 GCA_030037035.1 Thermoplasmata archaeon | reverse complement strand
CGGTCGGGGGGGTAGCGGTTGTAATCAGTTCACGGTCTGGGAAGGGCCGGCCACCAGGTCCCGGGGACGACTCGTATCGGTCCGGATCGCCGTAAATCGACTTGTTCGCCGGCGAGCGTCCCCTCTATCGCTCCCCATAATAGCACGTTCCTGCTGTCAAAGTGTCGAACACGGACGGCCCTCCCCGGGTACGGCGGTCCCCCTAGTGTGGCCGGAAAGGCGACCGCCCGACCAGCCAAGGCGAGTCAGCGGAATCTGGGTCACCCCCGAAGTGCTCGCTTGGACCGACCCTTCTCGAGCTCTACCCTGCCTCATGGCTCCCCCATCCCTGATGGCTACCTCGCGTGGGAGCGGCCGGCCACGAGAGTATCGATAGGCAAGATAGAGGCGGGAACGGCTAGTGCATTCGACATCGAATTGGCACTACCCCCCATCCGACACGAGCGTTTTGAGCGGGCTCGATGTGCCAGTAGTCCGAATGCGACACGAGTCAAGTCGTACTTCTGTCCGGGTCTATCAGAGCCATCAGGCCCTCCGAGGGGTCGAAGACGATAAGCCTCTCCCTAGGCGGGCTCCTTGACGTCAACACCGTGCGTCGACACCCGTTTTATCTTGCCGTTCTCTAACTCGTAGATGTCGCAAAAGCGTACCGTCCAGGGGCCGCCTCCCTTCTTCGATCCGCGAGCGAACCCCTCGACAACTACGACGTTGCCTTCCTCGGTCAATCGCACGATTTGGGATTGGAACTCACGGTTTCCGCGGTTCTGAACGTAAGCAGCCCTCCCTCTCGTTACGGCTCCTGATGCGGGAACCCCAGGGTCCCAATCTATCAGTTCTACATCGTCGGCCAGAAGGCGAGCGTACTCCGTACCCTCGCTCTCGTAGTAGCTCCGAACGAGTTCCTTGTTCGGAGTGGTCGCCCGAGTCGGCCCCTGAGGTGGACGGGTGCCCGGAGCTGTGTTCGCCATGATGGCGCCACACCTCCAGCGGCACATGAGCTGAATGGCGCGAGCTGACCACAAGAACCAGCCCCCGGCAGTCGACCAGCCTTCCTCCACCGAGGGTGTTGTTTCCGCTGGGGTGAATCCGGCGAAGGCTACCGGGCCCCCTCGCGGCTCGAATGGGAACGAACCCTTCCCTGCTGTCCGCAAACCTGTCCAGGGTCATGTGCATCTGGAGGACGACCTCGCGCAGTCCCCGACCCATAGCTCCGGGACCGACCGCTCCGTCGGCCTCCATGCTTGCTGTCGGCTCCCTGGCACGACGCCTGCGCGCGACCCGCGGTACGGCCAACGGACCCGACGGTCCTCAGGGCCGCGGCACCCTGCGTCAAGCTGCTCCGCCGGGCGGCGCGGATGCGCTCTCGAGGATGGTGGCGAGCAGTCGGTGCTCGGCCTTGAGTCGGTGATTCACGAGCGTAGAGCTGGACACGCCGAGACGTTGCGCGAGCAGCTTCGAGCTGATCCGACGGGGACGATCGTAGTACCCTTGGCGATACGCGGCGCTCACGACGCGTCGCTGTTTTTCCGTCAGCACATTGAGCGGCGAGTCTGGAGCCAGCCGGTAGTCCGATATCGTCAGGATCCGGGGTCGGAGGCCCATCCTTCGCATCGCCGCCGTGAAGCGGGCGACTCCGACGCTCGATCCTGCGAACGTGATCCGCGCGGTCCCGCTCTCGACCTCCATGGGCGGGATGAGGAACCCCGGGTCCCGTTGGAAGCCGAGTTTGCGGTAGATCGCGGAGCTCGGCCGAACCGTCATCAAACAGACGTAGGCCTCGCCGTCGCGATCCAGGAGCTGGAGGTTCACGTGCGACCTCCGGGCCAACGACTCGAACCGTACGCGGGGATCTGCGGGCCGCACCCGGACGATGGACGTCGCAGCACGGGGTGTCACTCGAAGGATCTGTACCACCGTGAACGACGCTACGGTCCGGTAGAACTCCTCGCCCCCGCCCTTGAGCCGGATGAAATCCTCTAGCGGCAGCTCCAGCACGAGGCGACGCATCTCCCGAAGCTATCGGGGGCATGCATATGGGCTTGGCTCCTAGCGAGCATATCCGCTAGCGTCTTCATGCCCGTCGCCTGCGTGGGAGGGGACAAGGTGCGAACATGCGGGTCTTCGTCACGGGCGGAACGGGGTTTGTGGGTTCGGCGGTAGTGCGCGATCTGCTGGCAAGGGGCCACGACGTGATCGGTCTCGCCAGGTCGGATTCCAACGAGGCCGCGCTGACCCAGACGGGCGTCCGGGTGCTCCGAGGGGGCCTCGAGGACCTGGAGAGTCTCCGCACCGGAGCCCGGTCCGCGGACGCGGTGATCCACACCGCGTTCATCCACGACTTCTCCCACTATCGGGAGAGCGCCGAGATCGACCGTCGCGCCATCGAAGCGATGGGGGAGGCGTTGCGAGGATCGGACCGACCGTTGGTCGTGACCTCGGGCGCGGGGGCGCTCCGTTCAGGGACGGTCGCCGTCGAGAGCGATCCTCCGATACCGGGCTCCCCTGCGCACGCCCGGGTCTCGCACCCGACCGCGGTCGCGCTCGCGAAGGCGGGCGTGAACGCGATGGTCGTGCGCCTCCCGCCGACCGTGCACGGCGAGGGGGACCATGGGTTCGTCCCCCGCCTGATCGGCATCGCCCGGGAAAAGCGAGCGTCGGCCTACGTGGGTGACGGATCGAACCGGTGGGCTGCGGTGCATCGCCTCGACGCCGCTCGAGTGTTCCGAGGAGCGATCGAGCGAGGCAGCCCCGGCGCGGTGTTCCACGCGGTCGCCGAAGAGGGGATCCCGTTCAAGGAGATCGCCTCGGCCATCGGGCGACGAGTGGGCGTGCCCGCCGTGTCGATGAGCTCGGAAGAAGCCGACAAGCAGTTTGGATTCTTGGCCGGGTTCGCCGCGATGGACCTCGCCATGTCGAGCGCGCAAACGCGCCGGCTGCTCGACTGGGAGCCAGAGCACCCGGGGCTGCTCGAAGACCTCGGTCGTCCTAGCTATTGAGCGCCAGCGGTGGAGAAGGCCGTCCAGGATAGCCGAAGGGGCATCGGCTAGGGCGCCTCTTGAAGGGAACACTCTCGCGCCAAGAAGAACCCCGTCCGGAGCCCACCGTTGCGGTTCCTCACCTCTGCACCTCCATGACGGCCCGGGCGAGACCTCGCTGGCCAGGGTCGCCACGCCGGCGCTCGTAGGCTTGGCGACCTCGACGCTCGTGGCCGGGCGCAGAGCGCCTCAGGCAGCTGCCGGTTCAGCGCTCGGCTCACGGTACCTGACGAGCCACGCTACGAACCCGCAGAGGCATCCCAGCATCAGTCCCTCGACGGCGCCGAGCAGCGTTGCCCCGAACAGCTCGCTCGAGAGAGCGTAGTGCTGGGCGTACCAGGACCCGGGCCCCGCGGTCGCCCACGCTACCGAGGCCCCCTGCGCGGTGGCGAAGCCTCCGACGAAGATGCCGAGCAGCGCTCCCCAGAAGAGGAAGCGGAGGAGCGGGCCGGCCCGGCCACCTTCTGCGGGGACTCGCGACAGCGCGGAGGCGAGCAGGAGGGCCATCACGGTCGGGGGTACGACGAACAGGGAGAGCAGGCCGCCGGCGAGGACCGGGCCTCGGGGCGCGTAGCCGAGCCACCAGGTACCGATCCTCACCGCTTCCCGACCCGTGAGGAACATGACGCCGACCCCCAGGCCGGTACCCGCGATCGCGTAGATCCACGGGCGCCTCCGCGGCAGGCCGAAGTACGGGACGGCAGCGGCCACGAGAGCCGCGAACGGGGCCCCGAACAGGAGCACCACGTCGTAGGAATCCCACTGCTCGGAGAGCGGGGTGGTGAGCGTCGACTGGACGACCCCCGACGGGTCGCTCTGCCACACCCCGAGTGTAGCCGCCAGAAATCCCAAGAGCAGGGCCGCAACGACGCTCAAGGGGACGAGCCAGGATCTTCGGGGCAGGTCCGCTAGACCGGACATCTCAGCGATCTCCGCGTGGCCTGGCCGTGCCCGCGGGACCTGGCTGGGGCGGCGAGGGCATGCCCCGTCGCGGGGATCGTGTCCCTGGCGAAGGTCCTGGCGAGACCAGCCCCACGGAACGCACAGACCGACGCGTGTACCGAGGGGCCGTCATGCTGAGGTCCACGTCCGACCACGGGCTAAACGCTTGCGAAACTTGCCGGGGGCCGATCGCCGCTGGGGAGATCCGTTCGAGGTCTATCGCTGGAGCCCGAAGCTGTAGCGACGACGTCGGATCGGCTCCAGCTCCTACGAGCGACCGCGGCCACGGCGGCTGGCCCTCCTCGCGCAGAAAAGCGACCTCCAGCCCTTTGGGAGAGACGTCGGTGCTCGGCCCCGAAGGCACCTTGCCTCGGTCCTAACGCGAGACCGCCCAGAGGCGCGGCGAAGACCACGCCTCGTGCTGCGCGGAGAGAACACCGCCCGCCATCCCCTGTAGGTGGGTCGTCTCGCACGTAGGGTCGAAGCCGCCCCCTCCCGACATGACCGCCGTGAGGGTCCGAGCTAACGATATCCCTCCACCGTGTAGCTCAACATGAGGAACGCGCCCAGCGCGATCCGGTGATCCACGCTCGTCGGCTCGGGGAAGTCTATCTGACTCCTCGCCGTCGCAAATCCGTGCTTGCCGACGCTCGACGCAAGGACGGTCCCATGACCGAGCTCGAACAGCTGAGCGAGGGAGTTGGCAGGGTTGGATACCGCGAGCATGGCCTCCTTGCCGCCTACGGTGACGCCGTAGTGGCGACCCCAGGAACTGACCGTGACCCCGCGTTCGCGCGCCCAGGAGGCGGTTTGCATCTCCAAGGACGCAAGCACCGAGCCGCCGACATCGTGGATCAGGAACGGGTCCTTGTTCCTCCCCAGCATCGGTCCCCCGGTGCCGACCGAGTCGAGGACCAGGACCGGCGACCGGTTCTCGTCCACCAGAAGGTAGCGCGCCGGATACGTCGGTTCCGACGTCGCTTCGCCCGCGAACCCCCCTGAGGGATCCTCGAACCGAAACGCCCGCCACTGCCCGATCCCGTC
>JASHSA010000136.1 GCA_030037035.1 Thermoplasmata archaeon | reverse complement strand
CGGACGAGGACCGGCAGGTCGTCGCCGTCGTGGACGTACGTCGCCACCAGGTTCCGGTCGGCCTGAGGGTGACGGACGTCGTAGACGGAGAGGACGACGCGGAGCCGCTGCGCCATGTCGAGGACGAGCCGCCCGCAGCGACCCTGCTCTCCGTAGACCCGGTCCGGGAGGAACTCCTCGGGCTCGGGGTCGTCGTTCCACGCCGTCGACGTGAAGCGGCCCCCGGGCTCGGCGGTGAACGACGACCACCAGGGATAGGCCGTCAGTCCGAGCTCGGGGTCGCGCGTCGGCGGACCACCGAGGAACATGAGAAACCGTGCTCCGCCCGTCGCCACGTCCCCGGGAACGCCTCGGGGGGTAAGAACCTAGTCGGAGACCGGGACGGAGAAGGTCCCGGCAAGACCCTTTCGCGCCGTTCCCGGGTGCGTCCGGCGCGCGAGGCCCCTCGGGTACTCCGGTCCGGAGGAACGGCTCCCTCCCGTGCGGCACGCGCCGCTCTTCGCCGAAGGGGCGGTCGCGGTTCGGCCTGCTTCCGGCCCCTATCCTCGCCGGGACGACGATCGCGCCCGGGCGAAGGCCCTGCGGACCAGCTCGCTGACCCCCGGGAGCAGGGGCCGGGGAAGGCGCTCCCTCGGTCCTACCCAGCGGTACTCGAGGTGCTCGTCCGGCGAGAGGCGGGGAAGCGCGGGGGGCTCGGCGCGAGCCAGGAAGCGCACCGCCACGACGGGAAGGGGCGCCCGTCCACGGCGACGGACCACGAAGATCGACGCATCGAACGGCGCCGCGTTCCGGAATCGAAGGCCGGTCTCCTCGCTGACCTCGCGTCGCAGCGCCTCGGTCGGCGACTCCCCGAAGTGCACCGAGCCCCCGGGGAGCTCCCAGCGGCCGGAGCCGAATCCCCCGTCGAGGGTCCGACGGAGCAGCAGGACGCGGCCGCGGTAGAGGATCGCGGCCCCCACGTACGCTCCCGCGCGAAGATTCTTGGACATCGGTCGACGGGTCCGCCTCAGAACGGCTTGCCTCGGGCGAGGGGCGCGCGAGGATTACCGCTCGCCCACGACCGGGGGACGTGGCGCGTGCGGGGGAACGGGAGGAGGAGCGGTCAGGCGTAGGCGTGCAACCGCTCCTCGAACTCCGCTCGCAGGGCATGCCGCCGGGCGTCGTCGGCGAGCCGGCGCTCGAACTCGGTCATGTCGGCGAGGAAGCCGAAGCGGAGGGCCGCGGCGGCGACCTCGCGATTCCAGTTCCGCTGGCGCGCCCGGCCGATCAGCCGCTCGAGGTCCGGCCACTCCCGGCGGCCCTCGGCGAGCGTGCGGAGGATCCGCTCCGGCGCGAACGCCTCGCGGTCGTTCCAGAGCTTGCCGACGGCGAGCAGGCGGACGAGAGCCTCGTCGAACCCCTTGCGGCCGTACCGGATCGCGTCGTAGAGGTCCCGCTCGGTCGCGCGCTGCTGGATCGCCCGGAGCTTCTCCGCGAGCGACTCCTCGACGCGCAGGCACGGTATCTCCGGTGGCAGGAACGGCAGCGCCGCGAAGTACGGCTGGGGGAGCGGCGCCCAGCGGCGGGGCGGGAGGAACAGCGCCTCCCGGTAGCTGATCTCGAGGCGGAACTCCCCTTCGTCCCAGGCGTGACGGTAGCCGACGCGGCACGCCCAGTTCCGCCGCGCCGTGCGGTACGGCGCGACGACCGAGAACCTCACGCCGTGATGCTCGGCGGCGAAGCACGCGGTGAGGATCGCCTCGGGGTCGTCGGGCAGCCCGGCGTTCGTGAAGTCGAGGTCCTCGCTGAGCCGGCCGACGTCGCCGGTGACCATCAGCCGAAGGTACGTCCCGCCCTTGAACACGAGACGGTCGAGGATCCCGGCCTCGCGGAACGCCTCGAGCGCGTAGAGCAGGACGACCTCCTGCTGCGCGATGTGGAGGTCGACGCCCATCCGGTCGGCGAACCGGTTCGCGGCGTTCCGCGGGATCACCGGACGTCGACCTCCGCGCGGAGGAGCGCCTCCGGCACGTTCCGCACGACGTGCCATCGACGGTCGTGCGGACCGCGGCGCCCGAACTCCTTCGCCCCCCCGAGCGGGACGTACGGCTCGTCCGGGCGTGCCCGCGCGCGCTCGCGCCAGGCGCGGGGAACCTTCACGTCGGGCTGGAGCGATTCGGCGAGGTACCCGAGACGGAGCTCGAGGCTGCGAACTCCGAGCCGCCGGAGGTAGCGGACCAGGCGGCTCCATCGCAGCCGCGGCCCCGCGCTCTCGAGGACCTGGACGACGCCGTTCATCCCGCCGGAGAGCTCGGGACGCGCAAGGCAATCGAGGACGGTCCTCTCGAGGTCGCTCACGAAGACTGTCTCGCCGCGTCGGCGCAGCGGGCGGAGCCCGAAGAACCGGCGGGGGTCGACCGTGACGCGCCGGAAGCGCGCGGCGTGCGCCCAGCGCGACGTCCCCCGCTGGGGCGTCACGACGTAGTAGACCCGGCTCGCCTGGGGGAGCAGCCCCAGCAGCTCGGCCGCCGTGGCGTAGCCGAAGTAGTAGGGCGTGGCGATGCGGCTGCCGAGCCTCAGCGGGTCGGTGTCGGCGATCGCGTCCGGTCCGTGCCGGCTGGGGTTCAGCAGATACCGGCCCCGGCCGACGCGCTGGAGCCATCCTTTGCCGACCAGCTCGTGCGCGAGCTTGCGGGCGAACCCCGGGGAGACCCCCGCCCGTGCCCGGATCCCCTGCAGCGTCAGGTCGGTCGTGCCTTCCGCCTCCAGCGCGAGCACGACCTTCGCCTCGGTGCGCGACAGCGAGCGAATGTCCATCGGTGGGCTCATGTGTTCTCTAAGCGTTAAAGTTACCGTATCGGTAACGTTCGAGGTTCAACAGCATTCCCGGGGCGGCGCGACCCGTCTCTCTCGTGCCGAGGGTCCCTCGAACCGCCCCTGCCTCTCCTCAAGGGGGACCGAGCCCAGGGTTCGGGAGTCGGGCGCCCTCGACCTCCTTCCTGGGTCGTCTCGGGGTTATCACCGCGCACCCTTGCGGGGAGCGGCCGCGGAGGGCCCCAAGCCGGTGAGCTACTTCGTCATCGTCCGAGGACCGCTCGGCGCTGGCAAGACGACGGTCGCCGGGGCGCTCGCGGGGGCGGTGGGGGCCGAGGTGATCGCCGTCGACGAGATCCTCGAGTCCTGGACCTGGGACGGAGGCTCGGAGGCCCTGTTCCTGAGGGCGAACGACGTCGTCGCGGAACGCGCGCTGCCGATACTGACGCGCGGGCAGCCGGTCGTCGTCGACGGGAACTTCTACTGGGCGAGTGCGATCGAGGATCTCCTCGCCCGGCTCCCGTTCCCCCACGCCGTCTTCTCGCTGGACGTTCCGCTGGCGGCTTGCATCGAGCGCGACCGCCGTCGGCCGCTCTCGTATGGGGAGGAGGCCGTCCGGGCGGTCTTCGAGAAGGTCCGGCCGGTGGTCTGGGAAGAGACGGTCGACGGGAGCGGTAGCGTAGACGAGACGGTACGGGCGATCCGGTCCCATCTTCCGCCCGGACGCTCCGCTGCTGCGTCGCCTCCTCCGGACCGTACTCCTCGGGCGGCGATCCGAGGGACCCCAGACGACGATCCGAGCGGGCCTACGAGCTAGGACGAGGGCGGGGCCCGCTCGCGACTTCGCGACGAAGCGACCGTGCCGAGCGGCCGAGGACCTCGCCCGTCCCGAAACGCGTCTCGAGGCCGACGAGCCTCCCTCCCTCGCCCGGTCTCTGGGCGAGGACTCGAGGTGCAGGCCCGACGGGAGCACGCTGAGCGGCGAAGTGCTGCGCTCCGGCCGACGACTACTCGGCCGGCAGCGGCCGCGTCGCGAGCGGCCGGGCGTCGACGGCGTTGCGGACCCGTGCCCGGTCGACCGCCAGCCACCGAGAACCGTCTCCGACCTGGACGTTCGCGACCAGGAGGTCGTTCTCCGCGAGGTCGGCGCGGTAGCGCTGCAGGGCGAGGACGAGGGTGAACGGATCGTCGCGGGTCAGCTCGGCGAGCTCGCGCGTCGTCCCCATCCAGTCGCCGTCCCGCACGAGGCGGCGGAACAGCCGGACGTACCGCTCGAGCTCGGCCTTGCCGTTCCGGGGAGGCGGCACGAGGTAACCGCCGGAGATCGTCGTCTCGGTCGCTTCCGGGCGCGGCTCCGGCGCGTCGGTGACGACCCAGGGCGACGGCACGAAGCGGAACGGCGCCTTCGGCGGGGTCGCCGTCGGCCGGTCCGGGAGCGGCGGGTCGGAGGCGCTCGGCCCGACCGTCGGTTCGGCGGGAGCCCCTGATTCTGCGTCCAGGCTCGCCGCGGAGGCCGGCGGAACGCCGGCGACGGGACGGAGCTCTCCTTCCCAGACCGGCGACCTCAGGACCGGGATCTCCACGTCGGGGTCGGAGACGCGGGCCGTCACGATGCGGGCGAACTCCTCGATGTCGCTCTCCGGGACCGGGCGGACGTTGCGTCGCATCCGGAACCGGTCGAGGGCGCCTCGGAGCTCGACGCTCGGCACGCGGAACGCGCGGCGCTGGGCGCCGTCGCGCAGGACGACCCAGGGACGACGCCGGCTGTCCTGGAAGAGCTGCAGGCCGGCGTAGACGACGAGGTCCCGGTACAGCTCGGAGGCGGGAGGGCCGCCCATGACGTTGACCGGGGGTGCCCACTCGCCCGCGGGGCGGCTCACGTCGCGGATCTTGAGCTCGTAGAACGCTCCGCTCTCGTCCCTCGTATCTGCCTTCCCAACGACGGAGCTGCGGTCCGTCGGCGCGTGCCTCTCGCCGCGTTCGTGGTATAGTTCTTGTGGGCCACGGGAAGCCCCGGAACGCGACGAGGCGCTAGCACACGCGCGGCCACGGGCAGAGCGCGCCGCGCGCCCGCCGGGCCGTCAGTCGAGCGTCCCCGGGGGAGGGCTCCCGCTCGACGGCGGGGGCGGCCGCACCGGCTCGACGCTCACTCCGGCGGGGACCGGCGCGTGCACGGTCGTGCCGCTCGCCGCCCGCCGCTGGGCCCGTTCGGTGTAGGCGCGCAGGAAATCCTCCTGCTGCTTGCGCGAGATCCAGCCCTGGCGGCTCAGCTCGCCGAGCCCCTCCTGGAGGCGGACGAGGACGTCCGGGTCGACGAGCACGTCGGCCGCCCGGGTCAGCTCCTGGGTCGCCGCCGAGAGCCACGGGTCCCGCGAGAGCGCCTCCTCCATCGTCGGTCGCAGGACCTTGTCGAACTGGGCGGTCCGCGGCTCGAGCGGCAGGACGATCCCGCCGAGCAGCCGCTTCAGCGCGCTGGCGAGCCCCTTCGCGGTCCGCACCTGCATCGGGGGGAAGACGATCTGGCGGACGCCCCGCGGTCCCCGCAGCGTCGCCATCCAGAGCGGGAACCAGACGACGCGCACGGTCTCCAGGGCCGGCAGCGGGAGGAAGTAGCCGGCGAGCAGGTTCCGCTGGCTCGAGCGCGCCGCGATCTGGCCGTCGATCGACTGGAGGAGGTCGAAGGCGGCCGCGTGGAAGTCGTCCCGGAACAGCTCGAGGGCGGCGAGCGCCTGGGCCCCCTGCCGCTCGACCTGGGCGACCTTCGAGATCGTCGCCTCCTGGTCCTTCTGCTGACGCTCGTGGAGCTTCTCGACCTCCCGTCGCGCCTCGGCGATCTGCCGGTTGGCGTCCCGGATCGCCGTCTGGGCCTGGCGGCTGCGCGCCTGGTGGGGGGCCGGGTCCGTCCGCCGGTGGGTGGCGCGGAGGCTGAGCGCCTCGGCGGTCGACACCGAGGTCTCGCTGTGGGCGACGACCGCCTGCGCCTTGCGGATCGTCTCGAGGCAGCGACGGATCTCCGTGTCGTGCTCCTGGCGGAGGCGGGCGAGCTCCTCCTCGACGCGGTCGACCGCCTGCTGCGTCTGCTGCCGGGCGGTCTCCTCGCGCGCGCGGTACTCCTCGTCGACCTTCTGCCGGGCCTCCTGGACCCGAGCGTCGAGCTGGCCCCGCATCTCGCCGAGCGCCTGGAGGTCCGCCTCGAAGCGGTCGAGCCAGCGCGCCATCTGGCCGAGGATCTCGTCGTACCACTCGACCTTGTGCCGCGCGGGGAGGAAGCCGGCGTGCGGGGACTGGGGGTCGCTCTGGAACGAGCTCTGCGAGAGGACGTCGAAGAGGAGCGGGGGATCGAGCGGAAGGAACCCCTCGACGGTCAGCACGTCGGCGCCGAGCTCCCGGCCGAACGTCGGGGTCACGTCCCGGATCTTCGCCAGCAGGTCGACGGAGGAGAGCCCGCGGTCGAGGAGCGGCTTGATCCCCTCGAGCGACGGCCGGACCGTGTAGCGGAACGTGCGCTTCCAGACGCCGGTGCCGTCGAAGATCGCCGCCTCGGCCTGCGGCCCGCCGCGATGGACGACCAGGAACGGCCAGTACAGGTTGGCGACCGCGTCGATCTCCTCCTCGAAGCTCGACGCTACGCGGTTGCGGATGGAGCGCCGGTCGCTCTCCGCGGCGATCAGGATCGTCGCGAGGAGCTCCGGCTCCGGCAGCTCGTGGACCGCGCCCGTGCCGTCGGAGACCATCGCGAAGCCGAGCGTGACCTCGTCCGGCGTCCAGGCCGGAGGCGGCTGCATGACGGAGCCGCGGCGGGGCTCCGCGCGAGCGACCTTCTTGGCGAGCTCGTCGAACGACTCCTTGGGGGTCGGCGCGAGCTTCTTCGGCCGGCCCGACGTTCCGCCCGGCCTGGCGGTCCCTCCCCCTGGGGGGCCAGAGGGGCTCTCGCTCCCGCGCACGGGAGGCGTCCCGGACACGGAGGAGTACAACGCAGCTCCCCTCGTATAAGCCGAGCGTCCGCACCGCTCGGCGTCGCTCGTAACGCCGGACCGCCGGGAACGCCTCGTACGGAGCAGGCTAGCGGGCCGCGGCCCTACCCGAGGCCCTCGCGGACGAGCGGCCGGCCTCCCACGGAGGCCCCCCGTCGGGTTCTGCGACGTCGCGAGCGGTGCCGCGCCGGGCCGCGGCTCGCGGCGCCGAAGCGCCCCGAGCGAGCGGCGGCCGGGAACCGGACCGGCTTCGGTGCAGGCCCGGACCTGCGGTAACCGGCCGCAGCCGGGCCCCCAGGCGTCCCGGCGCGGGGCAGTGCCCGGCCACGCTTCCCGAGGGCGCCCGGGGGCAGCCGCTCCGCCTCAGCGACTGAACGTCACCGTCACCGACGTCGGGGCCCCGTGGACCCGGAAGTCGCCACCGGGGCCGGAGTAGCCGCTCTTCGTCGTCGTCAGCGTGTAGAGGTAGACCCCGTTCGTCTCGCGGAACGTGACCCGGGCCCCCGTCGAGCAGTGCGACCGCCCGGCGACGTCCACGCACCAGTGGGCGCCGGCCGGCAGGCCGTTCTCGAGGAAGCTCACGGCGTAGAAGACCCGGTGGAACGCCGCGCTGAACGTCCGGGGCGCGACGGTCGCCACCGGTTTCACGGTGAACCGGTGGGTCAGCTGGCCGTAGGTCGAGTTCGCCGAGGCGTACGTGAACTCGTACTTGCCGCTGCCGACGTACAGGGAG